>JAQBNP010000231.1 GCA_028288515.1 Flaviaestuariibacter sp.
ATGGGAATTTATGGAAGAAACAGCCGGAAACGCGAAGGGCGCGGAGGGGCAAAGGGGGCGCAAAGGGAGTTTCTTTGTGCTTCTTGGCGCTCTTTGTGCCTTTGTGGTTCAGATTCTTTTAACGCGCTTGTTTCGGGTCCCTGCGGGATGACAGCCGGGGAGATGCTTGTCGGTGCGTGAGAGTTATGAAACTGCGGGTTGTTTAGTGAGGGAAAGGTGCTGACATGCGTCAGCATGACAGCGTGCGGAGCGCATGGGCTCCCTCGCGGGGCGCTCGGGATGACAGCTGGTGGATTCGGCATCCGGCACTTTAAGCGACCCATTCACCATTCACTACTCACCATTCACTATTCACTATTCACTCTCTCACCGCCCTCACCAATAACCCCATTCACGATTCACTATTCCCAAGCTCTTCGAACTCGCCCGTCAGCTTGTTCTTGCGCACGTTGGTCGCTTCGAACCAGCGACCGTTCATGGCCACGTACACACCCGGGGGAAGCGTCTGCACAAATGCGAATGCGCTGCCCAGGTTGAACAACCCGTCGGATGAGCCGAACTTGTACGGGACCATCGCACCCGTCAGCACGATCGTCTTCCCGGTCACAAGCCCCGACAGCACGCGCGCTGTATCAGCCATCGTATCGGTACCGTGCGTGATGATGATCTGGCTCTCCTCCGCTTCGCGGCAATGACGCGCGATCAGCTCGCGATCGATGTCCGTCATTTCCAGGCTGTCGATCATCATCAGCGTGCGGATGTCCACGGGAACGAGGTTGCGGCCGAGCTGCAGCATCTCCGGCAGGTGCGTGTCTTTGAAGAACAGCTGCCCGTTGAGCTCGTTATACTCTTTGTCGAACGTGCCGCCCGTGATGAAAATGCGAATGCCCATGGTTGATCGTTCATGTAAAAATAGGGAAGGTCGGCGGCCCGCCGTCCACCACTGCGCAATCCAGGTGATGGAGCAAATCGGAGGTGTGCCGTCTTTGGAAACTTCCTAGCTTTAGTTCTCAGAACCGAATACCTATGCGCTATTTTATCCGGAGCGTTTTCTTCGCGCTTCGCGGCATCTATAATTTTTTCCGCACGGAGCGGAACGGCAAGATCCAGGGCCTGATCGCAGTCCTCGCCATCGCCGCGGGGATCTTCTTTGAACTGCAGAAGATCGAATGGCTCTTCCTGTTTCTCTGCATCGCCGTTGTCATCTCACTGGAGATGCTGAACTCCGCCATTGAGCGCGTGTGCAATATGTATACGACCGAATTTCACCCCGCGATCAAGATCATTAAAGATGTTGCCGCGGCGGCCGTTCTCTGGTCATCGATCATGGCCGCCATTATCGGCGGCATCCTCTTTCTTCCACATATCTCCGCACTGTTGGGTGCCCGCATCTCATTTCGCAACCAATGAAAAGAACTCTCCTCTTCATGCTCCTTTGGGGTTGCTGGGGCTTTGCCCTGGGCACGCTGCTGCTGCTCGGACCGATGCGCTGGCTCCTCAATTATGCACGGCTTCACAGCTGGAGCGACCGCAAAGAAACGATAATGGTCGTTGCGTGCATTGGGCTTCTCGTTGTGGTCACGTTCATGATCGCCTGGTGGTCGCGGAACCTTTTTTCCCGGTCGACGAGCACCGCCGCACAGGTTGTGCTGGTGACCGTTCCGGTATTGAGCGCGGCATTTGCCATGTATGCATTCATGCACCCGACGTGGATCAACAGCGGGAAACAGGAAAGCTTCGGCAAGGGCTTCACCATCGGTGCGTACCCGGAAGAAAAGAAGCTTCAATCACTTAAGGAGGAAGGCTATACGACTGTCGTTTCCCTTCTTCACCCGGCCGTGGTTCCGTTTGAGCCACGGCTGATCGCCCAGGAAAAGGAAGCGGCCGCGCGGGTCGGGATCCGGCTCGTTCATATTCCCATGCTTCCCTGGATCACGGACAACCGGGCGTCGCTTGACAGTCTCCGACGATTTGTTGCGTCCAGTAGCGGGAAGATCTTTATCCATTGCTATCTCGGGAAGGACCGGGTCAACCTCGCACGCCGCATTATTGAGCAAGCCAGTGGAACTGCGGCGGCAATGGAGAAGGGCACAAGCAGCCGCCGCAAGCTTAGTGACATCTCCAGGTTCGAGCGCGGTACCATCTATCAGCTTGAGCCCGGCGTGTTCCTCACGCCGATGCCCACCAAAGAAGAATACCTCGGCTATGTGATGTCCTCAAATGTCAAGCAGGTCGTGAACCTGATCAACACCAAAGATCCCGAAGCGCAAGCCTTGATCGAAGAGGAGCGAAAGAACCTCGAGGCGATCGGGGTTGCCTACAAAGTTTACAACGTCAATGAATCGACAAGGCCCGAAGCCATGATAAAGATCGCGGCTGACGTTCGCGCCATGCCACGCCCGCTTCTCGTACATCCCTTCTTTTCGGACAGCACGGAGGGCAGCCTGTTCCGCAAGCAGTATGAAACGCTTTTGAAGTGAAAAGGAACGCGCTGCGCGGTTTCTTCTTTCGGTTGCGGATCAACGGGAGTCTTACTCGCCGGTGATTTCCCCACTTTTCCGGCGCCATTTTTTTGGTGCCGTTCCATCCATCTTCACGATGCGCGGATGGAAAGTGCCGACGGTATCGACGAGGGCTCCCTGCGCCTTCATGACTTCATGGATGTCCTTGTAAGCGAACGGCGCTTCGTCCAGCCCGCCGCCGAGAAGCGTGACGCCCTGCCGTGCCAGGAGCTCGTTGAGCTGGCTGTGCGTAACGGAATTCAGGGCGGCGGTGCGGCTCATCTTCCGGCCAGCGCCATGTGATGCCGAGTTGATTGACGCTTCTTCGCCACGGCCTTTGACGATGAAGCCGGGCGAGGCCATGGAACCGGGAATGATGCCCAGAACACCGCGACCAGCGGGCGTTGCGCCCTTCCGGTGGACGATCACGTCGCGGCCATTCCATGTTTCCTTCCAGGCGAAATTGTGGTGGTTTTCCACCCGTGTCAGGGGTTCCCGCCCGAGCTGTTTCGCGATCTTCTGGTGGATCACGTGGTGGCAGGCTGAAGCGTAATCACCGGCGAGGTTCATCGAGAGCCAGTATTCGATGCCTTCGGCCTCGTCAAGAGACAGCCAGGCCAGGTTGGAAGCGTCGCCGGGCAGACGCCGCTTTTCCTTGGCGATCTTCGTATAGTGATTGGCCACGTTGGCGCCGAGTCCGCGTGAGCCCGAGTGCGAAAGAAGCCCCAGGTAAAGGCCGGGAGCCAGGCCGAGAATGGCGTCTTTGGCGGATACTTCGACCGTCCCCCATTCCACGAAATGGTTGCCCGAGCCCGACGAGCCGAGCTGCTTCCACGCGCGGCCCTGCATGCTTTTCAAGAGGCCTGTTTGCTCCCATTCCGGCCTGTCCATCACCTCGTCGTTGGCAGGCTCGCTGAAGGTGGCGCCGCTGCCGAATAAGGTTGCCTCGTTCAGCTCGCGCGTGTAAAAATGCTCACGTTGCACAAGGTCTTTCGGATCGATGTCAAAGACCGAGAGGCACATCCGGCAACCGATGTCAACACCGACACCATACGGGATCACAGCGTTTTCCGTGGCCAGTACGCCTCCGATTGGCAGACCGTAGCCCTGGTGGGCATCGGGCATCAGGGCGCCGGCCACGGCGATCGGGATCTTTGATGCGACGTGCATCTGGTGCATGGCGCCGGCTTCAATCCCCTCGCTTCCAAACACGTCGAAGTGTATACCCGATGCATTCAGGGGGATCTCGTCCCAGCTTTCCTTTGGCTTCGGAATGAGCAGCTCGGCGATCTTGCCGAGAATGCGGTCTGCAGCATATTCGTTCGGGCTTTGCAGGATGCTGGCGAGGATCTCGATCGCATCGTCGCGAAGCAAGTGCTTGTAATGCTTTTCCATTGTGTTCATAGCAAGCGAAATGACGGGTCCTTCGGGGTAACCGATGGCTCGCAGCTCCTTGCCCGTCAACTTTAATTTTCCCATGATCGTTCTTTTTTCCGTTGCCTTTCTGAACCGGTATCGTTTGCTGATCCAGATGGTTGATGATGCGTAAATGCCTATTGGGCAGAGCGGTGTTCTCATGCAGAATGCCCCTGTGCCTCTCCTGCCCCTCTCAACACAAAGCCCAGGCCACCCTGGCCGGCGTGCTTACTTCATTTGTTCAGTATCCCGAGGGCCGAAAACAAGAAGCCCCGCGGGATGCGGGGCTTCTTTCTTATGATGATTTTGGCTCGAAAACTACACCAGGAAAAAGCAGGCCGCGTGGGAAGCGTGATCCGCAAGCGGATTCAGGCTTTTTGTTGTGTCGATATGGTTTCCGCTGCGGTGCATGCCTGCTTTTGTTTATGCTGCAAAGTAGAGTCGATTTTTCGACAGCGGCAAAATAAGAGCTCATTTATTTTTGCATCCAGTTTTCAATTTCCCTGAAACCCGTTCCCACAGGCGGTTTCAAAAGGTGAACATACTTCGTCATTCTGACCGCCTGGTGCCAACCGCCTCCGCTCTAAAACAATTTTCCCTGTTCGCCCGGTCGTCGAAAGAGGGAGCAGTCGAGGCCAAGGCGTTCGTCATGAAGACCGTATTTGCGTGTATATGTTTTGTATTGGTCGGCGACGAGACGCGCAATAGTTCCGTCGCCGCGCATGCGCCGGCCCCACTCGCTGTCATTCACTTTGCCGCCGTGCGCACTCTCGATGAGGTGCCATACTTTGTCTGCCCTGTCAGGAAAATTCCGGTAGAGCCAATCATGAAACAGAAATTTGATCGCTCCATTCAGCCGGATGAACGTGTATGCTGAGAAGGTCGCGCCCGCCTCGCTCGCTGCTTTGATGATCGCCGGCATCTCGTGGTCATTCAATCCGGGGATCATCGGGCCAAGCATCACGCCGACTTGGACACCCGCTTTGCCCAGCTCCTCAATGACACGGAGGCGCTGGCGTGCCGTTGTCGTCCGCGGTTCCATCACCTGCCGAAGGTCTTCATTCAGGGTCGTGATCGACAACAGGACCGAAGCCAGGTTTAGTCGCCCCATATCCTGGAGGATGTCCTTGTCGCGGAGGATACCCGCGTTCTTGGTGATGAGGCCGACGGGCTGGTTGAATTCGCGGCAGACCTCCAGCAGGCTGCGCGTCACGCCGAACCTGCGCTCGGCCGGCTGGTAGCAGTCCGTATTCCCGCTCAAGCTGATCGGCACGCACTGCCATGAGGGGCTCATGAGGAATCGCCGAAGAAGCTGGGCCGCGTTCTTCTTGACCAGGATCTTGCTTTCGAAATCGAGCCCGGCGCTGTAGCCCCAGTATTCAAAGGAGTTGCGGGCAAAGCAATAGATGCAGCCATGCTCGCAGCCCTGGTAGGGGTTCATGCTGTAGAACATTCCCACGTCCGGACTGTCCACCTTATTGACGATCGACTTCGGGAAGACGTCAATGAACTGTGTCTTGACGTCGGGCTCGGCCCAGTCGTCGATCCCTTCGGCGTGGTCGCGGCAGGACTCGTTCTTTTCAAACCGGTTGCGGGTGTTGAACTGGGCTCCGCGGCCCTTTTTATATTCCGGCTCCTCGCCCGGCGCGCGCTCCGGGTCTGTCCGGCTTTGTAAAATGTTATTTGACATACCAAAAAGATTGCCTGTTATTTTCGTATTCGTTTACCTGCCATGTGTTATCATTATTCGCTTAACAAGAAACAGGAAGAGATCCTCAAGATGATCCAGTCCGAGTGGGAGCTGCCCTATGAGCCCGTGTATCATGCCAGCGGCTTTACTTTTCCGACGATGCCGGTGATCACTATGGAGCAGCCGACGCGGGTGCAAGCCTATTCCTGGGGCCTTGTCCCCCACTGGGTCCGCTCCCTCGAGGAAGCAAGCAAGATCCGCAGCCAGACGCTCAACGCGCGGGCCGAAACCCTTTTTGAGAAGCCAGCCTTCCGCTCGTCGGTCATGACCGGCCGCTGTATCGTACCGGCGGACGGCTTCTTCGAGTGGATGGAGGTCGGCAAAAAGAAATACCCTCATTATGTGCACCTCGAGGGGAATGCTCTTTTCGGTTTTGCGGGCATCACCAATGCCTGGACGGACCGGGAGACGGGCGAGCTCCTTCGCACGTTTGCCGTCATCACTACCGACGCAAACCCCTTCATGGCGCGCATCCACAACATGAAGAAGCGGATGCCGGTAATCCTCCAGCCGGGCGAATGGAATCGATGGCTTGACCCGGGCCTGGAGGCAGCGCAGATCAGCGCGATGCTTTGCCCCTGCGATGAGGCGCACATGCGCGCCATCACCATCTCGAAACGGATCACCGGGCGGGGAGAAACCAATGTACCCGAAGTGCTTGAGGAGGAGTCCTACCCCGAGCTCGATTCAGGCAAACAGGGTTCCCTGTTTGATCTCCTGGGCTAGGCAGAGGAAATCGAGCCGACGAACCTCTTCATAGGTCCGCCGTGCCGCCGACCGCTTCAGCAACAGGAGGTGATCGGCCAAAAAGCGACCGCTGAAGCTGCTGTGCTCACATTCCAGCCACATGTTGATGAACTGCATCGGCTTCAGCTGCTGCGCGATGATCAGGTGTGGCTCGGGGATAAAGTGCGGCTCGTGTCCCTGTATATTCATCAGCCATTTCATTTTCTTCAATTCTTTGACGAGCTCGCTGAACGGGGTCCGTGTCGGGACATGGATATAGATCGTGTGAGATGGGTAGGCAGCGTAATCTCCGAGCTCCACGAGGAACGGGTCCGCAGCGAGGGCCACCTGGTGAAACCGCTCGATCAGCCGTGCTTCTGTTTTTTCGAACGCATGGCATTTGAGGATGGTGAGCGCCGGCGGCATTTCAAAGGGAAGCTTCACTTTGTAGTTATCGTGGAGCCGCTTCCGTTGGGCCTGTATCTTCTCCTGAAGGTCTGCAGAGAGCGGGATCACCAGCCGGTATTCATTGATATGGTAGCCGGGCGGCGCTGTATTCGGAGCATCCATGATCGTTGTTTTTGTTTTGATAAAAATTCTAGTATAAACGTACTAATATTTTTAGCAAATAAAAATATTTTGTTCCCTGGCTGAGGTTGCGTTGTTGCGAAATGAAATCGCCAGATTGCAGGTTGGCGATTGCCGGTTTTTGATGATTCCTGATTGGTTCGCAGAGCGGCCGTCTGCACAGACCTTCCACTTCCCGGTAGAGGTAGGAGCCGGGCGTCCGGTTTTGCTGATTTTTTCAATTGGCACCATCTGGATCGACCGAAGGATGACCGAAGCACGACCGAAGCATGTCCGAAGGGTGTCCGAAGCAGGTATGTGTGTGCTATGAGTCTGGTATGATTTATCTATGAGTAAAATACGACTGAAATACGACTGCACTACGAATGCACAACGAATGGTGAGAGAGTGAATAGTCAATAGTGAATAGTGACTGGGTCGTTTATCGATGGAAGTTGAACAGCCGTTAAACGCAAAGAGCGCGGAGGGGCAAAGAAAACCGCAAAGGAGTTTCCTTTGTGCAGCTTTGCACCCTTCGTGGATTTGTGGTTCAAAAGCGCGTTCCACGTCCCTGCGGGATGACAGCCTGCGTAACGCAGGGGCTCCCTCGCGGGGCGCTCGGGATGACGCCTCCGAAACGACGCGATTCACGATTCACCATTCACGATTCACCATTCACTATTCACGACTCACTATTCACTGTTGACTATTCACTACCTCACTCCTTCACCACCCCCAGCTCTTTTCCCACCTTGGTGAACGCCGCGATGGCCTGGTCAAGATGCGAGCGGTCGTGGGCGGCGCTGATCTGCACGCGAATCCGTGCGAGACCTTTTGGCACCACAGGGAAGAAGAAGCCGATGACGTAAACCCCTTCCGCGAGGAGAGCGTCGGCAAATTTTGCCGCCAGCACAGACTCGTACAGCATGATCGGAACGATGGGATGCTCGCCTGGCTTGATATCGAAGCCTGCCTCCGTCATCCTGGTTCGGAAGTAGGTCGTGTTATCCTCGAGCTTGTCGCGCAGCGCCGTTGATTCGCGCAGCAGGTCGAGCACGGCGATGGAGGCCCCGACGATGGAAGGGGCCAGTGTGTTTGAAAAAAGATAGGGACGGCTGCGCTGGCGCAACAGCTCAATGATCTCCTTGCGGCCGCTGGTGAATCCGCCGGAAGCGCCGCCGAGCGCCTTGCCGAAGGTGCCCGTGATGATGTCGATGCGGCCCATCACGCCTTTGAGCTCGTGTGTGCCGCGACCGGTCTTGCCCATGAACCCGGACGCGTGGCTTTCATCCACCATCACGATCGCATCGTACTTGTCGGCAAGGTCGCAGATCGCGTCCAGCTGGGCCACGGTTCCGTCCATGCTGAAGACGCCATCGGTGACGATGATGCGGCTGCGCGCGTCAGCGGCCTCTTGCAGCCTCGCTTCCAGCTCGCTCATATTGTTGTTCTCGTACCGCAGGCGGCGTGCCTTGCAAAGCCGCACGCCATCAATGATGGAGGCATGGTTGAGAGAATCGGAAATGATCGCGTCCTGCTCGCCGAACAATGGCTCAAAGACACCACCATTTGCGTCGAACGCGGCTACGTACAGGATGGTGTCCTCGGTACCGAGGAATTCCGCCAGCTTTCGTTCCAGCTCTTTGTGAATGTCCTGCGTGCCGCAGATGAACCGGACGGAGCTCATGCCGTAGCCGTGCGAGTCGATATAGCGGTGCGCTGCCTCGATCGTTTTCGGGTGCGAGGAAAGACCGAGGTAGTTGTTGGCGCAGAAGTTCAGGACCGTGCGTCCGTTGACCGTGATCTCGGCTCCCTGCGGGGACGAGATCACGCGCTCTGTCTTGTAAAGTCCGCTGGTCTTGATCTCCTCGATCTCGGCGCGCAGGCGCTGCACGAAGGCTTCATTCATATACAAAGTTTGAGGCGGCAAATATAGCCCCGGGGCCGGGAGCAGCGGCTGTGGCCCGGATTTTTATGCCGTCGCGGTATACCTCTACGCCATGAAATTTCCCCTTCTCATCACCCTGCTGCTCGCCGGCAGCGCACAAGCCCAGGACAAGACCGTAAAACAATTGCAGTCCGAAGCGGGCCGCACCATTAGCAAGGCACCGGATACGACCGCCCGGACCTGGCGTCGCGGAGGGATCTATGGCCTCAACCTGTCGCAGGGCTCCCTGAGCAACTGGGCAGCGGGAGGCGACGATTTCTCATTGTCGGTCAATTCTCTCCTCAGCCTCTTTGCGTTCTACAAAAAGGACAAGCACAGCTGGGACAACACGCTGGACTTCAACCTGGGCTACCTGCGCACCACCAGCCTTGGCAGCCGCAAGAACGATGACCGCGTGGACCTGCTGTCGAAGTACGGCCGCGCCGTTTCCAGACATTGGAACGCGGCGGCGCTCGTCAATGCCCGCACCCAATTGTTCAAGGGCTATTCGTACACGACCGACACACGTACGCTGACATCCGCGTTCCTGTCCCCGGCGTACCTCCTGGCCTCGCTTGGCATGGACTACAAGCCGAACGATCGCCTCTCCGTTTTCCTGTCGCCCCTCACCGCGCGCTGGATCGTCGTCAGGGACGATACGCTGGCAGCGAAAGGGTATTATGGAGTTGAGCCGGGCAAGCACAGCCGGCAGGAGTTCGGAGCGTTCGTAACGGCAACCTATCTCAAAAACCTGACGACCAACCTTACGTACAAGGGCCGCCTCGACCTGTTCAGCAATTACCGGCACAAGCCGCAGAACGTCGACGTGTTCTTCTCCAATATGTTTTCAGTGAAGCTTTGGAAACTTGTAGCCGCCACCTGGAACGTTGACCTGATCTACGATGACGACGTCCGGCTTTTCGGAGCTGGCCACCGTTCAGCCGCGCTCCAGGTGAAGTCCCTCGTTGGTATCGGCCTGCAAGTCAAATTCTGACGGCGGTATTGAAATTGCAGAAGGCGGCACCATGAGCATGCAACACGCGTCCGGATCTCGCTGGATCGAACGGTTGGCACGAACTGGCCTGACCGCGAAAGGCATTGTTTATGTCGTTCTCGGGGTGCTCACGTTCCGCGCGGCCTTCGAGATCGGTGGCCAGCCGGATCAAGAGGCAAACCGCTGCTGCGTCTTTCAATCCATACTCGATGTACCGGCGGTCGCCTGGTTGCTCGGCGCGCTTGTACTGGGCATCCTGTGTTATTGCGCCTGGCGGTTTGTCCAGGCATTCAGGCGAAAAGCAGGAGGCAAAAAGATCAAGCCGCTCAAGAGGGTCCGCTATGGCCTGAGCGGTCTCGGGTACGGGGGCGTCGCGATGTCGGGGTTCCGCATGCTCGTGCAACACGGCAGCAAGGGCGATCAAAACCAGAAGCTTGCCGGCCAGTTGCTCGACCACCGCAACGGCCAGCTGATGGCGGGGGTGGCCGCACTTGTACTGGCGGGCATAGGCGTCTACCAGGTGTACTACGCCCTGTCTGAAAAATACAAAAAACATGTACAGGACATGAGCAGGGAAATGACCGCGCGCGGCCTTCTTCTTGGCGCAGGCAAGACCGGCTACGTCGCTCGGGGCCTGGTCTGGCTGATCCTGGCGTTCCTCTTTGCAAAAGCGGCGCTCCATGCAAACGCAGGCGAAGCAGGTGATACCGGAAAGGCCTTCTCACTGGTTGAAAGCTCTTACGGATCGCTGCTGCTCGGGGTGCTGGGCCTTGGCCTGGTTGCCTATGGCGTTTTCAATTTCATCAGGGTCCGGTATGAGCGCATCGAATAAACGTGTACGCACGGCAATGATCGCGGAGAAATCAGGCCGATCCCTGGCAGACAATTTGAATCGCTGATGCCAAATGGCGATTCTGACGATCATCCTTTCGATACTAACCGGGCTGACACTGCTGGCGGTTCTTCTTCCGTTTGTGCATAACAGTTACTGGGTCTTTCGTGTCTTTGAATACCCACGTTTCCAGAAGCTTATTGCCTGCGTGATCCTGCTCGCAGCCTGGCTTGCGCGCGGTGACGTGTTGACTGCGCTTCCACTGGTATCTATCGCGTGCCTGGTGCCCGCGATCGCTTATTTGACGGGCAAGGTTTTTCCGTACACGTCCTGGAGCCGGACTGAAATGCTGCCGGCGATACCGGCGGCCGATGGCGCGCGCATTCGCATCTTCAGCGCCAACGTGTGGCAGGACAACACCAACCACGCGGGCTTTCTTGACATCATCCGCCGCCAGGACCCGGACATCGTCATGCTGCTTGAAACCGACGATGCGTGGGAGCGCGCCATGAGGCCACTCGAGCAGATATACCCACACCGCGAAAAGAAGCCGATCGGCAACACATACGGACTGCTTTTTTACAGCCGCCTGCCGGTGCGCAGCAGTGCCATCCGCTTCCTCGTTGAACCCGGCGTCCCCTCACTCGAAGCAGTGATCGAGCTGCCGAATGGACAACCGGTACAGATCTGGGGCCTGCACCCGAAGCCACCACTGCCGGCGGAGAACTGTCGCTCCGATGCCAAGGACAAAGAGCTGATGCAGGTCGCTTTCAAGGCGCGCGGTTGTGCGCTGCCCGTGATCGTCCTCGGCGACCTGAACGATGTTGCCTGGAGCCATACGACGGAGCTGTTCCGGAAGACAAGCCAGCTTCTCGATCCGCGCCGTGGACGCGGTTTCTATAGTACGTTCAGCGCGCGTCACTGGTGGCTGAAATTTCCATTGGATTATATTTTCGCGAGCACCCACTTCTCACTTGTGGGCATGAAACGCCTGCCGCCGACGGGCTCCGACCACTACCCGATCTTCATCGAGCTGCAATACAGCGATGCGTTGACGCAGATCCAGGAAGCGCCGGAAGCCGATGCCGAAGAATTGAAAGAAGCCAGGGAAACGGTGACGGCAGAAGTGAGCGGAATTTGATGCATCGCCTGATCGACAATGGCAGATTGCGGATCTTTGGCGACCCGGTGAACCACGAAGCCGCGAAGGACACCAGGCAGCACAAATGAGCGGTAGGGTTTGGTTGACGATCGTAAGATCAGAAACCTTCAAATCTGAAATCCGAACTCTTCTACATCTTCACCAACTGCTCATACAGCTTTTGCAATGCGGCCGACGGCTCGGCGCACAGGCCCGGATGCACTTTGGAAGACTGGATGATGGTGCTGCGTGTGGCCGTCAGCCAGCGAAAGCGGCTTGCAGGCTCGAGGCTCGCAATCACACCGCCGGAAGCGATGCCATGGCAGATCGATTCAAGCGCATGCAGGTTCTCCCGAACGGCTGCGACATCAACCTGGGGGGCAAAGGCGTGAACACGCGCTTCGTCGAGATCGATGATGCAGCGCAGGAATTTCACCTTCGGGCAATACAGGATCACGCCCGTATTCACGAACTCTTCGCGCTCCACGCGGGGCACGATCCGGATCACGGCATATTCAAACAAGTGCGTTCCTGGCATCCGTTGCTTCTTTTACAAACTGGTGAGAGTTGCCCGTTCTCGTTTCAAGAAAATCAAGATACACCTGGCGTCCTTCTGTGGCCGTCGTCGTTTCCGACTCCAGCCATGCGTCCGGTACCAGCGCCACGATCTCGCGGATCCGGTCGGGCGTGAGGATGGCTCGACAGCGCTCGTCGACGTCGGCCAGCATGGATGCGCGCGACAGCAGCACGTGGTCCTTAACAGCTGCAAAGGGGCGCGCCGCGCCTTCCACACCAGGCAAACCGGCATGGTGAAAATAAAGGGCGGCGCCATGGTCGATGAGCCAAAGCTCTTTACGCCATACGAGCATATTGGTGTTGCGGACCGTGCGGTCCACATTCATCAGCAGGCAGTCGAGCCATAAGATGCTGGACGCCAGGTCAGGAGCAACGGGCGTCACAGTCGGGTCGAACGTGATGGCGCCGGAGAGATAGTGGAGGGCAAGATTCAATCCTACGCTGGCTTTCAGAAGATCCTGGATCTCTTCGTCGGGCTCGCTTCTGCCGAAGGCGCTGTCCAGTGTGGCCAGCACGATCTCCGGGACTTTGAGCCCAAGGACGCGTGCTACCTCGCCCCCGATCAGCTCGGCGATGAGCGCTTTCACGCCCTGGCCGGCGCCGCGAAACTTGAGGGCATACAGGAAGCCATCGTCCGCTTCTGCGATCGCGGGCAGGGAGCCGCCTTCGCGCAGGGGCGTCACATAGCGCGTTACCTGTACTGTCCGTATCGTTGATTCCTCTGCCATCGGCCATGTATTAGCGGGCATTGCCCTGGCGGCAAGGTCAGGAAAAATTCGCAGAGTCGACACCGGGGCACCCATAAAAAACTCCCCATGAAAATAGGGAGTTGTCAAAACCACTTTTTTGCTTTGAGAAAGGAGGAAGACGACGATGGTCTATCGTTCGCCCTCTCCTTCTCAGGTACGCCGTGTCGTCGGGAAGGGTTGGGTAATGCTTTACGGGACACGAGGGAGCACCATCTACAAGCGGTGTCGGATCGCTATCTTGCAGGTCGTACGCGAACCGAAACGGGTAGCGCGTCGATGAAAGCCAGCATGCTGACCAATTTCAAAAAAAACCGCGGTGTGTTGATCGGGACCGGCAGCTTTTGCCTTCTCCTGATCATCCTGATCTGGAGCAGCCTGCAGAAGCAACTCCGGACGGACCGTGCCGACACGGTCAATGCCGCGGTACAGCGCAACTCAAACCTGGCTGTTGCGCTCGAGCAGTATGCCATCCGCACCATACAGAATGCGGATGCGGTCATCCAGCTTGTCAAAAAGGAATGGACGGTGCACGGTCGCGCCGACCTCCCGGAACTGCTGAACGACAGCACCGTCCAGAATGAGCTCTTCACGATGGTGAGCATTACCGACCGGGAGGGGACCGTCATCGGGTCGACCTACCGGGACGTGGCCGGCATGAATGTCTCGGACAGGATGTATTTTGACGTCCATAAGCGCGGTGTGCAGACAGGGCTCTATATCGGCAAGCCGATCATCTCCCGGGTATTCGGCCGTGCCGCCATCCCTGTCAGCCGACGCTACGATATGCCCGACGGATCCTTCGCCGGCATCATCATCGTTCTCATCGAGCCGCCGACTTTCACGAGCTTCTATGCCAAGGCAAACCTTCATCCCAATGATATCGTTTCGCTTGTGGCCCTCGACGGCATTACGTTTGCGCGCCGCACGGGCAACCGGGAAAGCTTTGGAGAGAACATCAGCAAGAGTCCTTTGTATGCGCACGTCAGAAAGCAACCGGTCGGAAATTATTTTGCGAAGGACGCCATTCGCGGCATCCCGACCTTCTTCTCTTACCGCAAGCTCCCCACATACGATATGATCGCCACGGTAGGCACAGCGGAAGCGGACGTGCTTGCGGATTTCAACAGGCGCGCCCGCAAGGATACGATCGGCGCAGCGATCATTT
>JAQBNP010000240.1 GCA_028288515.1 Flaviaestuariibacter sp.
GCGGCGCATGGAAGTTTTTGCGGGATTGTATACCGCCGCGGGAGAGCAGCTGCTGCCGCCGGGCAACCTTGTGCTCGATGAAACCTCGTTTTCAGAATGGCTTGACAAAGAGCCGGTGTTGTTTTTCGGCAATGGGAGCAGCAAGTTCGCTTCTCTTACGAAACATCCGAATGCCCAGTTCAGGAATGTGACCGCATCGGCGAAGGACCTGGTGCCCCTGGCCCTGGAAGCGGCACGGGACCGGCGTTTTGCAGACCTTGCCTACAGCGAGCCCTTTTACGGGAAGGAGTTTTTTTCGCCCCATTTTTCACCGTCTGCCTAAGAAAAAGGGGGGTTCGGAGAATAATTGCGCGTGTTTTCCCCATCTGCATTATACATTTGTGACATATCTCTTAATATGTCATTATGAACGAGCTTCCACCAGAACTACCTGTCAAACTTGAACCCGACCTAAAAATCGACGTCCTGACACTCAAAAAAGCAGCCCTTGTTTTGCGAGCCGTCAACCACAAGTTGAGACAGCAAATTCTGAAGCTGATTCACCAGAAAGGCAAGATCACCGTAACAGAGATCTATGTAAAACTCCGCCTCGAGCAGTCCGTTGCATCCCAACACCTCGCCATTCTGCGCAAAGCCGGCTTTGTGACCACCATCCGCGATGGCAAATTCATTTATTATTCCGTTAGCAACGACCGCCTCTCACAGGTGCACCAGTTTTCCCAGCAACTGTTAAAATAAACGTGTTCTCTTTTTTCAGGCCCCGGGCTTTGCCGCATTCAATACTTTTGCAGCAAAGCCTTTTATGTTTATTCAGCAACTCTATACCGGCTGCATCAGTGAAGCCGCCTACTACGTAGAAAGCGATGGCGTGGCAGCGATCGTCGATCCGCTCCGCGATATCGATGCCTACCTCAAGCTCGCCAAAGACCGCAACGCGACCATTCGCTATATCTTCGAAACCCATTTCCACGCCGACTTCGTCAGCGGCCATCTGGACCTGGCAAAGGCCACGGGCGCAACGATCGTTTACGGTCCCGGCACCGTCACGAAATTCCCGGTGCATGTCGCAACGGATGGCGAAACCTTCGCGATCGGCGCCCTTAGCATTGAGGTTCTTCACACGCCGGGCCACACCCTGGAATCATCATGCTATCTCCTGCGCGATGCCACCGGGCGCCCGCACTGCATCTTCACGGGCGACACGCTCTTTGTCGGTGACGTCGGCCGCCCCGACCTCGCGCAAAAAGGGGAGGAGATCACCATGCAGGACCTCGCCGGGATGATGTTCGAAAGCCTTCAAACGAAGATCCTTCCCCTCGCCGACGACGTGATCGTTTACCCCGCGCACGGTCCGGGCTCCTCTTGCGGAAAGAACCTTGGTCCCAATACGCACAGCACGATCGGTGAGGAAAGAGCCACCAACTACGCGCTCCAGGCCCAGACGAAAGAAGAGTTCATCAGGTCCGTGACCGACGGGCTGTCAGCGCCCCCATCCTACTTCCCGGTCAATGCGCGCATCAACCGCGAAGGCTACGAAAGCCTCGACGACGTTCTCCAAAAAGGCCTGAAGCCTCTTACGGTCGCACAGGTCAAAGAAGCGCTTTCAAACGATACGCTCCTCCTCGACACGCGCCCGGCCGCCGTGTTCACACATGGCTTCATTCCGGGATCGATCTTTATCGGCCTGGAAGGGCGGTTTGCGGAGTGGGCGGGGAGCATGCTGTCGTTTACACAGCCGATGATCATCGTCACCCCGGAAGGAAAAGAGCAGGAAACGGTGACGCGTCTTGCGCGCGTGGGCTTTCAAAATGTCGTTGGCTACGTGGCCGGTGGCTTCGAGGCCTGGACGGCCGCCGGCGAAGAAGGCGATATGATCATCGACGTGGAAGCCGACGAGCTCGCTATGGACCTGCCCTTCGATCCGAACCTGATCGTGGTGGACGTCCGCAAGCCGACCGAGTTTGCCGATGGCCATGTCAAGGGAGCCGTCAGCATTCCGCTCGACGAAATGACAGACCCCGCTTCCATGGCCAACTTCGATGAAGAGCAGAATATCTACGTTCACTGTGCCGGCGGCTACCGCAGCGTCATCGCCGCATCGATGCTCAAGCGGCAGGGCATTCATAACCTGCGCAACGTCCTGGGCGGCTGGGGCAAGATCAAGGAAGAGCCGAAGATCCCGACCGAAAAAGAGAAGAGCGTGCTTAACTAAGCTCGTTCAACCCACATAAAAAAAGCAGGTGCCGAAACGCCTGCTTTTTTTTATTCGATGATGCCGTACTCCGGCTTCCATTCGTATTTCCATCGCCGGTGACTCCACAGCCACATGTCGGGATGGGCGCGCATCACCCGCTCGAGAAAAGCGGCATAGCGCTTCGTCAGCTCGCCTTCCGGAAGGCTGCGCGCATCGGTAGTTGCCAGCTCGTTATGTCCCTGGTAATAGCCGCGGCGCACCTTGGTGAAGTGGTTGAAGACGACGGGGTAATTGTTGCGCCGCGCGGCATTGTCGGGCCCTTTGATGAACGCGGTGGGCCGGCCGAAGAACCGCACCCAATAGGCCTTTCCGCCGACGGGAGGCGATTGGTCCGCGATCAGGGCAATGATGTACTGCGAGCCTCGGTGCGGCAGCATTTCGGCAGCCATGCGGGTAGCGGCGATCAGCTGGCTGCCAAACCGGGAGCGGATATAATAGAACAGGCGGTTGAAGACCTTGTTGTTCAGCGGCAGGTAGACAACGAGTGTCTTGTGCCGGATATAAAAAGGAAAGGTCAGGTTGGCCAGCTCCCAGTTGAAATTGTGCCCGAGGTGCAGCTGGATATTCTTCCCGGTGCTGAGAAGCTCCTGCACCACTGTGTAATCCGATGTGAAGCGCTTTCGAAAAAACCGCTTGCCTGCGCTGAGGAACTTGACCGTCTCGATGAATGTATCTGCAAAGTTTTTGTAGAAGCGCTTCGCGATCGCAATTTTTTCAGCTTCCGTTTTTTCCGGGAACGCGATCGTAAGGTTGTGCATCACGACATCCTTTCGGTAACCGAGGACATGATAGACGATGAAGTAGCCAACGTCTGACAGCACGTAAAGCACCCGCATCGGCAGCAGGGAGAACAGGTAGGCCACGGCGAAAACGAAATAATACATACAGGGGACAAAGATAAGCCCATGAGAAACGGAGGGTTACAGAACGATGTTTTCAACCATGTCGGATTTTCCGGGGTAATCGACATTGTAATGAAGCCCACGGCTTTCCTTGCGGAACGACGCACCCTTCGTGATCAGATAGCCGACCGTGATCATGTTCCGCAGCTCCAGCAGTTGCGGCGATACGGTGGACGCCTGGTACAGGGCTTCGGTCTCTTCGAAGAGCAGGTCGATGCGACGCATCGCCCGTTGCAGCCGCACGGTGTTGCGCACAATGCCGACATAATCGCTCATGACCTGCTGCAGCTCCTTGAGGCTCTGGGTGATGAGGATCATTTCCTTGGGCTCGGATGTGCCGCGCGCATTCCAGTCGGGCACTGCCGGCCGTGCTTCTACGGGAGCGGGCGCACCGCCCGTTGCCGGTGGATGGTGCGCGAGCCAGTGGCTCCCCGGCGCAGGGTCCACTGCCGCGAGGAAACAGCGGTGTGCAAAGACCATGGCTTCCAGCAGCGAGTTGGACGCGAGGCGGTTGGCGCCGTGCAGGCCCGTGCTCGCGCATTCGCCGCAGGCAAACAGGTTGGTGATGGAGCTGCGGCCCCATTCATCTGTCTTGATCCCTCCGCAGCTGTAGTGCGCGGCGGGCGCAACGGGGATCATATCCTTGCTGACATCAATGCCGGAAGAGAGGCATTTGGCGTAGATATTCGGGAAGTGCTCCCGGAACTTTTCCTGGTCCATATGACGGCAGTCCAGCCACACGTGCTCGGTACCGCCGATCTTCATCTCGTTGTCGATGGCGCGCGCCACGATGTCGCGTGGCGCGAGATCCTTCCGGTGGTCATAGCGCTCCATGAACGCTTCGCCGGCGTGGTTGCGCAGGATACCGCCATCGCCCCGCACGGCTTCGGTGATGAGAAAGGCCTGGCCGCGCTTGCCCGCTTCGTACAGCGCCGTGGGATGGAACTGGATAAACTCCATATTCTCGATGCGGCCCTTCGCGCGGTAGACCATCGCTACGCCGTCGCCGGTAGCGATCGAGGGGTTTGTCGTGGTGCGGTAAACCTGCCCGTTGCCGCCCGTTGCCAGCAGCGTCACCCCGGACAGGATCTTCTCGATCTCGTTCGTAGCCGTGTTGAGCACATGGACGCCGTAGCAGCAGATATCGGGTGTTGATTTCGTAACGAGGTAGCCGAGGTGATGCTGGGTGATGATGTCGATGACGATGCAATGCTTGACAATGGATATATTCGGCGCGGCTTCGATCGCCGCCAGCAGCGCGCGCTCCATCTCGCGCCCGGTCACGTCTTTGTAGTGAAGAATGCGAAACTCAGAGTGGCCGCCTTCCATGCCCAGCTTGTAATCGCCTTCGGGATCCTTGTCGAACTGCGCGCCCCAGTCGATGATCTCCTGCACGCGGGCAGGACCTTCTTTCACGACGATCTCCACTACCGCACGATTGCAGAGGCCATCGCCGGCGATCAGCGTATCCTCGATATGCTTTTCGAAGGAATCGTTCTCGAGGTCGTTCACAACGGCCACGCCACCCTGGGCATACTTGGTGTTGGTTTCGTCGGCAGCCGCTTTGGTGATGATGGTCACCTGCCGGTCCGGAAAGCGTTGCGCCACCATTAGAGCGTACGTGAGCCCGGCAATGCCCGACCCGATCACTAAAAAATCTGTTTGCATCGTTTCGTATGGTTTCAGGAATGGAACCTGCTTTCGTTAATGGGCCGGCTCGGGGCTCTCCACCCAGGCGCCGTTTTCTTTCAGGAGCTGCACGAGCTCCTCCACCGCAACCGCGCTCGGCACGTTTCTCTTCATCACATCCTTCCCTTTGTACAGCGTGATCTTCCCGGGACCGCTTCCGACATAGCCGAAATCCGCATCCGCCATTTCTCCAGGGCCATTCACGATACAGCCCATGATCGCAATTTTCACACCCTTCAGGTGGTGCGTGACCGCGCGGATCTTCGCCGTCGTTTCCTGGAGGTCGAACAGCGTCCGGCCGCAGGAGGGACAAGAGATATATTCGGTACGCGAGATACGGGTACGCGTGGCCTGGAGAATGCTGAAGGCAGTATTGTTGATGAACCCTTCCACGGTTGCCGATGACTGGTAGGTGCGCCCGCTGACCGCCTGGAAATTGCCGGCAAGAGACGCATGGCTCGCGGTCGTCATGCCCAGGCAAATGCCATCGCCAAAGCCATCGAGGAGCAGGGCGCCGGCTTCCGTACCGAAGTGAACGAGGTGCTCGTCCGCCGTTTGCCAGTTGCTGTCAACAATGAGGATCACGGGGTTGCGCACGCCGGCGGTCTGCAAAGTGGCAAATGCCCGGCGCACCTGCTGCACGGCATTGCGCGCCGTGCTGCTCAGGCACAGGACGACAGTCGGGTCGTTCGCCAGCTCAGGGAGAAAGGAGGACAAGCTGAGATCGTCCCGGGCGCCGGTAGCGTCGAGCATCACGAAATTCAGACGCGCGCTTTTTGCCTCCACCTTTACATAGCCGGCATCATCATAGATCGGGAGATACGTGGTCTTGTCAGCTGCTTCCATCCAGGTGGCCGGGTACACGATGACCTGCAGCGTGCCGGGAAGGGCAAAGGGAAGGAGCGTATGCCCGGTGAAAATGAAGTCCGCAGCTGTATCGGCAATGGTCCATTTGTCGGTGGCCTCATTGTATGTATAGCCGACGGGGCGGAGGTCGGCAGGTGTGATTGTTTGAAGCTTACTGAGGTCGGCAATGACAACAGGCACCTGGCCGCCGCCGATTGTTTCCACTGGGAAGCTCTCCCGGCGGCGGTACTCGAACGGTGAGTAAGGAAGCGACAACGCAGACGATGTTTCGACTGCCTCGGTTCCGTCCAGACCTGTGTAGCGCTTGACAATGTCGCGGCACACGGGGATCTCGAGCTCGGGGTCTTCCGTTAAGGAAACGCGGATCGTATCGCCGAGGCCGTCTTCAAGGAGCGTGCCGATGCCGACCGCGCTTTTGATGCGGCCGTCTTCGCCATCGCCGGCTTCGGTGACACCGAGGTGGAGCGGGTAGTGCTCGCCAAACTCGGTATGCATCGTGGCCACGAGGAGACGGTAGGCCTGCACCATCACCTGCGGGTTCGAGGACTTCATGCTGAGCACAATGTTGTGGTAGCTCTCGGCCCGCGCAATGCGGAGAAACTCCATAGCGCTTTCCACCATGCCCATCGGGGTATCGCCGTAGCGGCTCATGATGCGGTCGCTCAGCGAGCCGTGGTTGGTGCCGATGCGCATCGCTGTTCCGTACTCGCGGCAGATGCGAACGAGCGGTGTGAAGCGTTCGCGAATGCGGTCGATCTCGGCTGCATAGTCCGCATCGGTATATTCAAGAAGCTCGAACTTTTTCTTGTCGACATAGTTGCCCGGGTTGACGCGCACCTTCTCAACGATGCGGGCCGCGATCTCGGCGGCATTGGGCGTGAAATGTATATCGGCCACGAGGGGAACGCGGTAGCCGCGGCGATGAAGCTCATTGCGGATGTGGAGCAGGTTTTCAGCTTCGGTCTTCGAAGGCGCGGTGATGCGCACAAGCTCAGCGCCGGCCTCAATGCAGCGGATGGTCTGCTCGACGGTGCCAATGGTATCCATCGTATCGGTGGTTGTCATGGTCTGGACGCGGATCGGCGCGCCACCCCCGATGATGAGGTCGCCGACGTTGACCGCGCGTGTCGGAAGCCGCTTGTAGGTGGTCAGGCTTTCGGTATACAGCTGCATGATGCAAATGTAGCGGGAGGGAGATCGGGAACGACCAAAAAGGAGAAAGCCAGCGCCCGAACGGACGCCCCGGCGGCGATTTTTGTGACAGGATTTGCAAGTGGGCTTCTCCGCGTCACCAATAGCACTTACAGGCCAGTCCGGCGGACCCGCACGTAGCGAGCCGGGGGGAACGGGAAACGAACCTGCCTGGTTGCGCTGCCTACCAGTCCTGCTCCATCGACTGGCCCCGCCGCCCTTTCTGCATCTTTTCCTGGAGCTTCCGCTCTTTCTCCTGGAGGTCCTGCAGCTTGCGCTCCGCCTCGCTGCGGCTCAGGCTCGACGGGCGGTTCTGCTGCTTGTCGCGCTCGCGCTGCCGGCGTTTCTTTTCGAGAAGGGCCTTTTGAAGGTTCTCGCGTGCATCGGTGGCCGTCGGCTCCATGCGGAGCGCGGCCTTGTACGCATCAATGCTGCGGTCAAGGTCGTCCTGGCGGCTGTAAATGACGCCGGCATTGTAAAACGCGGATGCTTTCAGCGAGACGTCCGATGCCGTGGCAGCAAGCGATTCCAGTACGGACAGCGCCTCCTTGAATTTCTTTTGCTGAATCAGCGCATTGGCGAGGTTGAACTGTCCATCGGGCGAGCCGGCTTTCCGGTACTGCGCTTCGGCCATCCCGAAATCACCATCGCGATAATATTCATTTCCCTTGCGAATGCCGGCGTTCTGGGCCATCGCCGGGAGGGCGGCGAAAAGAAAGCAGAGGAGCGTCGCGCGACTCATGGTCTCGTGTTTTTATGGTCAGGAACAAACGGCTCGGCAACCAGCAGCAGCAAGACCGGCACGGCGAGCCAGAGGTATAAGGTTCGGTAATTGAGCAGGGATTTGTCGACCAGCGGCGCATTCTTCACGCCGTCGAGGCTTCTGAGTACAGCCCGCTCCGTTTCGACGGGGTTGGTGAACAGGTGGTAGTCGCCTTTTGTTTTCGTGGCGATCCCCTTGAGCAGCGTTTCGTCAAGCTTTGAAACGACGACGGCGCCCTGCCTGTCGGTCTTGGTTTTCTTTGTCAGCGGATCGATAAACGTGGTACCTCCCGCCGAGCCAAAGCCGACCGTCACAACCATGATGCCGGCATCGGAGAGCAGGGCGGAGCGCGCCTGCGCATTTTCTTTTTCATTGTTCCGGTCGAAGGTCTCCCCATCCGATAATAAAAGGATCACTTTATAGCGGCCGCGGGAGGGCTCAAGCACATGAACGGCGGTACCGAGAGCGTCGCCGATCGCGGTTCCCTGTGAGCCAAACTGCAGCGGATCCATTGACTGAACGAACATGGCGGCGCTGCCGTGGTCATACGTGAGCGGAAGCTGGGTGTAGGCATGACCAGCGAACAGAACGAGTGACACGCGGTCGTCCGGACGGTCACGGAGAAGGGCCAGCAGCAAGGCTTTCGCGTTGGCGAGGCGGGTGGGCGCCAGGTCGGGCGTGAGCATGCTCTTGCTGACGTCGACCGCCAGAACAAGGTCGATCCCGCGGCGGATATCGGGCTCGCCCGGTCCTTCCATGCGGGGGTTCGCCAGCGCGATCACACCGCCGGCAAAGGCGAGAAGGACAAGGCAAAACTTGAGGACGGCGCGGCCTGGCGAGCGGCCTTTGATCAGCGCCTTGATCAGGACCGGGTTGCCGGCGCGCTTCATGGCTGTACGCTGCCAGCGGCGGTACAGGAGGAACAGCACGGCCAGCACGGGCAGAAGCCCGAGCAGGTAGAGAAAGGCGGGGTATTGGAACGACAGGCCGATGGGGTGGTGTTTACGATTAAAGGTACGACGCAGGCGTACGAATAACGAAGGCCAATATCCAATTTCGACGACCGGATGTCGGCTACATCTTTCCTTCGAAGAAACCGAGGTGGGCGAGGATGTCCTTCAGAAGCTTCATGCGGATCGCCGGGATATCGGCGGTGCCGGCCTTTTCAAAGTTGAGGACAAAGAAATAGGGATGCCCGTTCTCTTCGATCCAGCCAACGATCCAGGCCAGGTTCTTCCCGTCTTCCTTAAAGCCCCAGCCCGTTTTGTAGCTCAGCTTATAGTTCGGCTTGTCCTCGAAAAGCATCGCATTGCGAACGATCTGCTGGTTGAGCTTGAAGAAGGGAAGCTGGTCGAAATACAGCCTCTTCACGAGGCCCAGCTGCTCATCCGCGCGGATCTTGAGCGAGTTGTCGAGCCAGAAGGTATCGATGGCGCTGATCTTCTTGTTGCCATAGGAAAGCGAGTCGAGCCAGAACTGCATCGTGTCCCGCCCGATGCGGCGGGCGATCTCCTGGTACCAGGGCGGGCAGGAGAGGCGAAAGGCCTGGTACATGCTCATGTCGGCATTGCATTCGGACCGGCCGCGATTGATCCCGTCCCAGCGGATGACCATGCTGTCGCTGCGGATACGGCCCGTTTGGAGGCCGATCAGCGAGTTGACGATCTTGAAGGTCGATGCGGGGGTGTAGGCGCTGTCGCGGTAGCGGTCCAGGTTATACATCGTGAATTCGCCACCGGCATTGTTGAGCAAGGCAAAGCATCCGTCGACACCGGCGGCTTTGAAATAGGTGCCGATCGAATTGTCGGTCTTGACATTATTGGGGGAGCAGGCGGCGAAAAAAAAGGCGGCGATCAGGAGGGGAAACCAAACTTTCATAATTGGTGGAATGACCGCAAAGGTGGGGAAAAGCGCGTTCTTTCCCCAATTTCACATCAGTCCTCAGATCACAACGCCGTTGGAAAGCCTCGTGTGGCGACCACCCTGGCAGTCGCGCTTATAGGTGGCGCAGGAAGAAACGAGTGTGGACAGGACGGCCGCGAGGCCAAAGGTGAGAAGGATGCGTTTCATCGGTGTGGTGTTTGGGAAATAGAAGACAAGGATTGTTCCGGAATAGATTTTTGGAGAGCCTGTTGAACCACGAAGGCACGGCGGGCGCGAAGGGGCACAAAGAGAGATTGACGATTTCAGATTGACGATTTTAGATTTTTGGACAGTCTGCACGTTCGGACTGTCATCCCGAGCGCGAAGCGAGGGAGCCCGTGCGCTACGCAGACTGTCATCCCGAGCGCCCCGCGAGGGAGCCCATGCGTTACGCAGCCTGCCCGTCATGGCGAGGAACGAAGCCATCTCCTGCACCTTCGGGATGTACGATTTTAGACTGAACAGCCGTTTCACGCAAAGCGCGCAAAGAGGCAAAGAAAGCCGCAAAGCGGGCTGTTCCTTTGTGCTCCTTAGCGTCCTTCCTGCCTTCGTGGTTCAAATTCACGCCTCCCACGCTGAAAATCAGCCGTTTACAAGCGTTCGGCTGGAAATGTAAATGATTCGGAAGCCATTGGAAACGATTCGGAGAGCTTTGTAAACAATTCGGAGAGCTTTGTAAACAATTCGGAGAGCATTGTAAACAATTCGGAGACCATTGTAAATGATTCGGAAGGCTCTGTAAACAATTCGGAGAGCATTGGAAATGATTCGGAAGGCATTGGAACCAATTCGGAAGCCTTTGTAAACAATTCACAAGGCACAGAATCCAATTCGAAGGGCACGGAATCCAATTCAGAAGGCACGGAATCCAATTCAGAAGGCACGGAATCCAATTCGAAGACCATGGAATCCAATTCGAAGAGCATGGAATCCAATTCACAAGGCAGGGAATCCAATTCGGAAGGCACAGAATCCAATTCAGAAGGCACGGAATCCAATTCGAAGACCATGGAATCCAATTCAGAAGGCAGTGAAAACGAGTCGAAGAGAACTACTCTTTGTGCTTCTTTGTGTTCTTTCCGCCTTCGTGGCCCAGGCTCCCTTCAAGTGCCCGTTTCGGGTCCCTGCGGGATGACAGCTCGGGAGGTGCAGGAGATGGCTTCGTACCTCGCCATGACAGACAGCACTGGAATCGACCTACTCACGATTCACGACTCACCACTCACAAACGACCCATTCACTATTGACCATTCACCATTCACTCCTT
>JAQBNP010000246.1 GCA_028288515.1 Flaviaestuariibacter sp.
CAGCCGCCGACTCCCAAACCCGGCCGCAAGTCTATGTCGAAAGTCATTCTCGTTACCGGCGCGTCCGGCGGCCTCGGGGAAAGCATGGCGCGTACCCTCGCCGCAAAGGGACATGCCGTGTTCGGAACCTCGCGAAACCCCGCCCAGGGCGCGGGTTTCAAGCTCCTGGCAATGGACGTGACAAGCGATTCAAGTGTCGCGGACGCAATCGACCAGGTTGTGCACGAGACCGGCAGGCTCGATGTTCTGATCAACAATGCCGGGCTTGGTATCGCAAGTCCGGTTGAATCGGTTTCGATTGCCGACGTCCAGCGCGTGCTGGATACCAACGTCACAGGTGTGATCAGGACAGTGCAGGCCGCGCTTCCCATCATGCGGCGGCAGGGCACCGGCACGATCATCAACATCAGCTCGATCGGCTCGGAGATGGGCCTCCCCTACCGTGGCGTGTACAGCGCCAGCAAAGCCGCCGTCGACCGGCTGACAGAAGCATTGCGCACCGAGCTCGCACCGTTCGGCATCCAGGCCTGCATCGTGCAGCCGGGCGGAGTTCGTACGGACATCAACAGGAACAGGCTTCGTGTCGAGCTCCCGGCTGAAAGCGTCTACCGGCAAAGCTTTGAGAAAACTTATGCGCTGATCGACGAGAGCGTAAGTACCGGCCTCGACCCGGATCGATTTGGAGAACTTGTCGCGCAGCTGGTGACAACCCGTACATTGAAGCGCTGCTACCGTCTCGGCAAACCGATGGAAACCCTATCGGTGATGCTCAAGGCCCTCCTTCCCTCAGGTATGTTCGACAAAATGATCCGAAACCACTATGGGCTCGGCGATCAGAAAGGTACCTAACCACGAACACCTCGCTTCCGTCTTACAACGGATTTTTACGATGGTTGCTCGCGGAGGATCGCGAACATTCACGCGGCGCACTTTGGTGCAAGGAGCCTATTTTTGCTATGACCGAATCTTATTCACCCGAAACCTGTAAACCATGAAAAAAGCAATCTTCGCGATGGCCGTTGCGGCCATCAGTTTCACTGCATGTAAGAAAGACAAGGACGATTCATCCCTCCAGCACAGATGGAGTGTTGTGAACACGCATTTCAAGGACGTCTTCAACGGCGCCACAACCTTCGAGGACAACTACAATGGCGTGTCCGCCGATTACGTGGACTTCCGCGGAGACAATCGTGTCTACACCTATATCGACGGCACTTATGATACAGCCAACTACCAGATGCTGGCGGATAACAAGGTCATGATCGATACTGAAACGTTCGACATCCAGTCCCTGACGAGCAGCAATGCAACCCTGTACCAAAAGACATCAACTTCTGCCACGACCTATTCCGAAGTGTCGCTGAACCTGAAAAGATAGATTGGAAAAATTATGTGCGCCTGTCCTGCCTCCAAGGTGGGACATTTTTTATGCCGGTTCGTTGGGCGTGCCCAGGGGGTAGGACATGCCGACCGCTTCGCTAAAGAGGTTGCTTGTCACCGAGCGAAGCTTCTCTACGAGGCCATCGATGGTGGTCCAGCAAGCCGGCTGTTCCATGGCGCACAGCTCGATCTGCTGCAGCCAGCGCATGGGCCCCGACCGCGGATGAAGGATGGACACCGTACTCGCGATCTTGTGCGCCGCGGCAGCTGCTGCCTGGGTGTCCCGGGCACGAACAGCATCCGCGAGTACCTGTAATTCCACCGGGTATTGAAGCTGAACTTGAGACAGGATCTTGCCAATGAATTGCTCGTTGCCATAGAACTTGTTGCTCAGGAACGACGGGTCGATGAATCGCTGATCGCCATCCGGAACGGCTGCCGGCTCGTCACCGAGATACCTGGCCAAAAGACGGTGAAGGTCCGTTTCCTGGAGCGGCTTCGAGATATAGCCGTCCATACCGTTCTCCTGGCAACGCTTCTCCTCGCCCGGCAGGACATGTGCCGTCATCGCAACGATGGGCACGGAAAGCTGGAGTTCCGTTTTGATGATCCGCGCGGCAGAATAGCCATCCATCTCCGGCATCTGGAGGTCCATCAGCACGAGCTGGAACCGGTCGTTCTTGACCATGCCGATCGCTTCGCGGCCGTTGCTGGCCGACGCAAAGGAAAGGCCCCATTCGGCGAGCATGTATTCAACAAGCATTCGATTCACCTGGTTGTCGTCCACGATCAGGACTTTCGCTCCAGCCCTGAGCTTCGTTGCGGGCGCAGCGGCCGGTGTCTCCGCCGGCGCCACGTCCGTTTTCTCGAAAGGGATATCCACACAAAATGAAGTGCCCTCGCCGGGTGTGCTTTCGACCTCGAGCGTCCCGCCCAGCAACTCCACAAGGTTCTTCGAAATAGCCAGTCCCAGGCCAGTGCCGCCAAACTTCCGGCTAATGTCGCTCTCCCCTTGCTCGAACCGCTGGAAGAGCTTCGACAATTGGGCAGACGTCATGCCGATACCCGAATCGGTGATCCGGAAGCGAATCCGCGCCACATCATCAGATTCTTCCATCGCGCGAACCATGATCGTTATGCCGCCCTCCTGCGTAAACTTCACTGCGTTGGCAACAAGGTTTGTCAGAACCTGCTTCAGCCGAAGCGCATCGCCGGACAGACCGTTGGGGCAGTCATTTTCAATGTGAAGGCTGAGGTGCAGACCTTTTTCGGTTGCCATTGACTGGAACATATCGGTTACCTCGCCGACAAGCTCGCGAATCCCGAAGGGGAGCTTTTCGATGCGCACCATGCCGGCTTCAAGCTTGGAGAGGTCCAGGATATCGTTGACAATGGAAAGCAATGACGAGCCCGACGATTGGATATAGCTAAGAAATTTTTGCTGCTCGGGCGCAAGACCGCTTTTCTGGAGGATGCTGCTGAAGCCAAGCACCGCCGTGATCGGCGTGCGGATCTCGTGGCTCATGTTGGCGAGAAACGATTCTTTTACCTGCAGGGAATTCTCCGCTGCCTGTCGCGCCAGCTCAAGCTCCTCCAGCGCCCGATGCTCGCGCGCATACGCATCTTCAAGGTTGCGAATGAGGAGGTTCTTGTGTCGGATGCGGTACACGATCAGGCAGGATAATGCCGTGATGGCAATGAAAGAGATCACGGACATTGACGTGATGATCGGCTGGAGCTTCTCACTCTTTTGGCTATTGAGGTCGAGGTTGGATTGAACTCCCTGCGCAAAGACATACTCCAGGAGACCTGCATATTTGTTGACACTGTCACGGAGACCTTCCCCGATGCCTGTCATGATGAGAGACCTGGTCGCGCCGGGACTTCCTGTCTGCTGGGTGTTGAGAACAAGCCAGGTGAACTTGATCTTCCTGTTGACGAAGAAGGCAAGCTGCTTGAACCTTGTTTCGTACTGGGGTGGAACGAGCGGCTCGAGCTGCTTCAGGTCAGCTTCGACCGCCGCGATGCTGAGCGCCCCTTTCTGGTAATATTGCGAATCCGAAAAAAGTGTTCCTCCCTGGTTGCTTTCCATGAGCAACACATCGGAGAGTAACGTGTTCACTTTGTCCTTCAGGTAGTAGGAGCTGCTCGTCGCGCGATTGGACACCTGCAGCGCGTCAATATTACGGTTCGTGATCACCGTGATGGCAACGATCGCGGAAACGACGAGAAGTGCGAGGAACAGCACGTAGATGTCCGGCTGCCTGTAGGAAAGCAATTTCTTCGTTCTCATACGCGATGCAGTTCGTAGCGTAAGTAAGATATGTAGCGGCAAATCTTAATGCAAAAGCGTTTTTCCTCCCTAAGGGTAATCTATTACAAGACCATTTGGAGGGATTTCAGACACTGCCCGGCGGCATCCAGCGTTCCGAGCGACCAGGCAGAAGGTCGTTATAGCCGGGCGCTCCCGCATAATGATGGATGCAGTAAGCGCGCACCTGCTGGATCAGCCCTTTGTCTTCCTTGCTGAAGCAATACCAGGCTCCGTCGCGGTCGTACTTGAAAAAGACGATATCGCTCACTTCGCCCGAAGGGCAGTGAAAGCAATGCAGCTCCCGCTCAACCTCGACCCGGAAGCAAACCGGCTTTCCATGTACAATGAACTCCACTGGGCTAAGTTAACTGAACAATTGGCAGCGACCTTAATTCGCCGTCTTTTTCCACGCGACATAAAGAGCAGCAGGGCGGCGTAGCTGTTCATAGCGTGCCTGCAGGATACGACCCTTCGCTTGCAGCTCGCGGAAGGATTTCTCCCAGTCAGCAAGCGCAGCCGCCGGTGTGTCTCCCTGCCCGAAGACGCCAGAGAGTGGGTCCGGGCCCAACAGGCAGCAGTACCCGCCGCGTGACAGGTAAAGTGTGGGCCGCAACATCCGCACTGCTTTGGGAAGGGCCGGGTTCGCGAAGTCGATATCGACGCGCTTGTATGGGGAAGAAACGTTGACTTTTTTCATAGGGATACCTCCACCTGGAAATGATCAAAGAATCTGCCCAAGTCCTCCCTGTGAACAACTAACGTAAATGCCTACACGTCAAGCGTTAGGAAACGTTTTTCCAGGTGATCGGTGACACGGTGTTGGTTCCTGCCCCGACCGGGACGGCGCGCGCAGGATTAATTTTTGCAGGACAGCTACCCATGAAAGCGCAGAAAATTTCAACCGCGTCACTGCCCCGGTCAGTGAAGGAGCTGCTTCGTAAAGGAACTGTTTCGGCAGCACCCACTATCGAGCCTATGCTCGCTACCCTGGTCACGGCGCCCCCGGAAGGTGGAGACTGGATCTACGAAATGAAATGGGATGGTTACCGCGCCGTGTCGACGCTCGTTGATGGGCATGTTGAGATCCGCTCGCGCAATGGCAAATCATTCAACGATAAATACTACCCGCTCTACGAATCGCTCGCACACCTGGGCATCAATGCCGTGTTGGACGGAGAACTCGTTGTAGTGGGCGATGAGGGCATCCCCGATTTCAGCGGGTTGCAGCTTTGGCGCAGCGAGGCAGACGGCACGTTGCTTTACTATCTCTTCGATCTTTTGTGGCTCGACGGGGTATCCCTGACTGACCTGCCACTGGAAGATCGCCGAGCGGCATTGCAGTCGATCGTGCCGAAAGACCATCCCTTCCTGCGCGTCAGTGAGAGCATGAAGGACAGTGGCGTCGATGCTTTTGCGCAGGCCAAAAGTCTCCACCTCGAGGGCGTCATGGCAAAAAAATGCGGCAGTGTCTATACGGCCGGTGAGCGCACGAAGGACTGGCTCAAGATCAAGACCGAGCGGGCACAGGAGCTGGTGATCGGTGGCTACACCATCAACGAGGGCACGACGAAACGATTCAGTGCGCTGCTGCTGGGCATCTTCGAGGGAACTGAATTCAGGTTCGTCACACCTGTCGGCACGGGCTACACACGCAAGATGCAGGACGAGCTGCTGGAAACGTTCAAGGCTCTTGAGACAACCGTTTGCCCATTCGCTACGGTGCCGGAATACAACAAGCCGTCCAGGTTCCGGCCACACCCGCCGAAAGCGGAGGTTGTTTGGCTCAAACCCAGGCTCGTAGCGGAGATCACGTACCGCGAGCTGACATCGAACGGTGCCATCCGGCAGCCATCCTTCAAAGGGCTTCGTCCCGATAAAAAGCCGTCCGATGTGCACTGGGAAAGAGCCGCAGCAGCTCCCTCGCTGAAGAATCATAAGCTCGTGACCGGCAAGGTGCTGGTAGCGCCTGTGAAAAAAGGGCGGAAGACGCTGCTCAACCCGAATGAAGAAACACAGACGCGCCCGATCTCCGGCAACGACGTGAAGTTCACCAACCTCAGCAAAGTGTACTGGCCGAAGGAAGGCTATACGAAGCGCGACATGATCAACTACTATTACCAGGTGGCGCCGGTGATGCTTCCCTACATGAAGAACAGACCACAGATTCTCAACCGCCATCCGAACGGGATCGACGGCAAGACATTCTACCAGAAAGATGTGAAGGGAAAGGCCCCGGCCCATATCGAAACCTTTCCCTATTACAGCTTCATGGACCAGCGCGAAAAAGAATTCCTGGTCTGTACCGATGAAGCCAGCCTACTTTATATCGCGTCGCTTGGCTGCATCGAGATGAATCCCTGGCACAGCAAACGCGAGCAGCCTGACAACCCCGACTGGTGCATCATCGACCTTGACCCGGACAAGAACCCGTTCAACAAAGTGATCGAAGCGGCGCTTGTAACGAAGCAGGTCCTGGACAGCATCGGCGCGACATCCTTCGTCAAAACGTCTGGCTCGACGGGCATTCATATTTCCGTTCCGCTCGGCGCAAAATACGGTTACGAAGCATCGAAAGAGTTCGCCAGGAAGGTCGCCAAATGCATTCAAAAGGAGCTGCCATCATTCACGTCCATCGAGCGAAAAACCGAGGACCGCACGGGAATGCTCTATATCGATTTCCTCCAGAACCGGCCACAGGCCTCCGTCGCGGCACCCTACTCACTTCGCCCGAAGCCGGGCGCGCCGGTGTCAATGCCGCTGGACTGGGACGAAGTGCGCAAGGGGCTCCGCATCAGCGATTTTACGTTGCTCAACGCCACCGACCGCATCCGCGAGCGCGGCGATATTTTCAAGGGCGTCCTGGGAAAAGGCATCGACATCGCAAAAGCAGAAAAAAAAATCGCCTCCCTCTTCGGTCCGGACGTAATGAAAAAAGGCTATTGAAGCGGCCCGTATGAAACGGCCACTTCAATCGTAAATCAGCTGCCTCAGGATTCGTTTTGAGCGGGGCAGTTCAGCATCCACTGGATCCCAAAGCGGTCCGTGAAGCTGCCATAGTAAGCACCCCAGAACATGTCCTGCAGCTCCATCGTCACGTTACCCCCGGCCGACAACGCGTCGAAGAGGCGCTTGGTTTCGGCACGCGTGTCGGGCTCCAGGCTAATGTGTACCTGGGTACCGGAAACGATCCTGAATCCCAACGACTCGGGCGCATCGGTTCCCATCAGAACATGATTGCCGAAGATCGGCAGTTCGATGTGCATGACAAGGTTCTTGTCTTCTTCCGGGAGCGACGGCATGCCCTCCATGGGCGGAATGTCGCCGAACCGTGCGATGTGACCGCCGGCGCCCAATTCTCCGCCGAAGACGGTCTGGTAAAACCGGAATGCCTCTTCCGTGTTGCGCTGAAAATTGAGATAAGTGTTAACGCGTGCCATAACAAAATTTTTGTGATGAAGAATCTGTTCGTGGGCTTCAGCAATAGGGCGAAGCCCGTGGCAAACCTAACGCAACCCCGCGGGCTGCATCGGGTGTGATCCGGACAAGAAACGGTGAAATTGCGACAGAGAATCGGTCGAAAGTGGGAACGTCGGCTAGCTTGGCTTATAACCGGCGCAATACGACAGCATGATCTGGCTGACCTGTTTCAGCTGCTCGTAGGTCACCGGCTTAACGATGACGCGTGCGCCAAGCTTCTCTGCGCTTGTGCGGTCCATCGGGCTGCCCGACGTGGTGAAAAGAATGATGGGCAGGTCGCGCAACGCTTCGTCTGAACGCAGGGTCCGCAACGTCATGATCCCGTCCACCATCGGCATATTGATATCGAGGACGATCAGGTTGACCGCTTCCTTTTTGACCTGCGACATATAGTCGAGGAGCTGCTGGCCATTCTTGAACGTCAGGAGAACATAGGGGGTATTCTCAAATGCCTGCTCAAGCATCTCCCGGTCGTCGGTGTCATCGTCTGCGTACAGTATGTATTTCTTGCTGTCCATGGAGGCGATGTTGTTTTGGCTCGAAGCCGGCTATTGCCGGAATTCTTTTGGCGTTACGAAATGATAGACGGGAAGGCCCAGTTGCTGACGCACTGCTTTGATCTGCATCCATAGCCGGGACATGACCTTGAGATCGGTGCCGTCGATGAGACAGTCAGCGTATGCGGTCTCAAACTCCGCAAGCCTTTTCTCAAGCTCCTGTTTGGTTATTCCATCCATTCCAATTCGATCAGACAAGACGGGACCTTTGCCGGTGGAGCTATCATCGCAAAACGGGAGCGCGGTCGGCTTCGGTTGCCCAGGCCTGTTAGATATCCGCGTAAACATACACCCCTCGTCCATCGCCACCAACTCAACAATACAAACACGCGCCCGGCTCCAACGTCGCGGCACAATGTTGTCAGGCGGGCATAAAAAAACCCGGCGCCTGGCACCGGGTATCCTTTCGGCTATCGCCTGTTTAACGGGATCGCCTGCGGCTCTTCTTCGACGCTTTCTTCTTGGCGGCCGGGGATACCGCGGCAACCTTTGGCGCGTACTTAACATAGGGCAAAGGGTTCACCCAGCTATGTCCCTGCGTTACGCCGAAGTGGAGGTGGGAAGGGGTTGTGCGCGCATTGCCGGTGTTACCGACCGTGCCGATTACCTGGCCTTTTTTAACGTGCTGCCCTTCCCGGACCAGCTGTTTGTCCAGGTGGGCATAGTAGGCCGTCCACGACTGGTTCGGCGATTTTAGCCACAGCGTGTTGCCACCAATGGGCGTGTGATCGCGGGTTACGATCACGCCGTCGCAGACCGCAACAACGGGCGTTCCCTTGCGGGCATGGATATCGATGCCCTTGTGCCTGCGAATGCCTCCTCCCCTGCTCGCGCCCCACTTGTCACGGATATGACTTTTGGTGCCGGCGACCGGGAAAGCAAGCGTCCGGCTTACGGACCTTGCGGGTGACTTCCGCGTATGGGGATCACGGAAGGACATGGAAACCAGGGAGACGACGGCCAGCAACAGCAGCAGCGCTTGTTTTTTCATCCGGAAGACTTTGCCCCTTAACTCCCCCGGCGGCCCTTTAGTACGCAGCTTCTCATAATGCTTTCTTAAAAGGACAACTGGGGTGTCTGAGCAGGCCGATCAAAAATGTACCGCCGGCTCGTCTGGAGGACCGTCAGGGGTCGCTTCCATCAATCCGCAACTGGAAGAGGCAGGCCGGGGCCGTGCCGTAATGTGCCGGCAGCCCATCCGTGCGGGCCAGGGTAAACATCCCGAGGAACGTAAAGCCCGCGCCTGTATAATGACTGATGAGGCGCTGGTTGTTGCCAAGCGTATCGAGACGCACATAGTCCTTGCCCAGGTGGCGTCCATGATTTTTCGCCCAGGAGACGATGACAGAAACAAGGTTTTGCCGGCGGAAGGCCGGGTTGGTTGCGATCCGGTGAATGTAAACGGCCGGGTCGGCATTCCGCTCTTCCCAGATCTGCTCGTCGCTGTAGGTTGTTGCCCACACACAGGCGATGGTGCCGTCGATCAGCAGCTTCCATTGGCGGTTTTCGGCGATCTCCGCTTCGACAAGACTTCTCTCGAACGTTGGCCACACAACGGTCGCGTTGATCGACCGTTGGTAGTTCGACGCGGTCTCATACATCTCGAAGATCTTCTCGATGTCCCCGATCGTGCAGTTTTGTATGTCCATATTGATCCGGCAATGCCTCCTCAAAATTATGGGTCGCGCGGACTGGCGCGGTCGCCTGGACCGATATCAATCGTCTTTCGCAGGAAATAAATAGAGCCTCGTGGGCTAAAGCCTTCCACTATGATCGTAATGTCCCGGATGGGCCGCGGGCAGGCAAACCCGATGTGCGCGCGTCCCGTGGAGTCGGTGACCACCCGGGGGTTCCAGCCCAGGCAGGCATATTGAGCGAAGCCAGCGCTGCCAACATCCATCCGGTAAGCGGGCATCGAATACGAGCCTGCTGAACTGTATCCTTCCAGCAGCCATTCGGCGAGAACGGCGGACCGGTCCGCTTCGCCCTCTGTATCCATCGGTGAGCGCAGCTTTACGATGATATGTCCGCCCGCTCCGAACGCCACCTCGTTGCTTCCGCGCGTATTGACGGAGATTGATTCAATGTCGGACATGTTGAGTCGCTCGATAACACTTAGGTCGCTCATCTGCATACCGTCGACGATGAGGACCGGGTCAGTTGGAAGGTTGATCGAACTGACCTGACCAAAGGAAACATGGTAGGAGGTCGACAGGTTCTTGGGATCAACGGTTTCCTTGATGATCACATTGTAGCGTCCGCGCAGGTATTCTTTAAGGGTCCGGTACCGCAACCGCTCCGTTTCCGAGAATTTATAGAACCTCTCCGTGACGCTGGCTAGGTCGCTGGCTGCAGAGAACTTGTCCCGACGGCTTCCAAGCACCGTCACATTACGGAGAACAAGAGCTTCGGCAACGCCTTCGTTTGCGACGGTCGCTATTGCCCGCTCCCGGGAAAAATGAAAGGACGGGACTGCATCATCGAAATAATAGTTCATGGAGTCGCCGTGCACGCTCCGTCCGCGGCGCACTGCCTGCGGGGTCGACCACATCAGCTTCAGCCGCGCTGGGTTCTCCAGGTAAACCCGGCTGAATTCAAAGCGGCCTGCGCTGTCCGTCTCCGACTTTAAAAAGAGCTGGTGCGCGGCGTCGGACAGAATGAGCCCGCTCCGGCCCTGGCGCGCGCCCGTTGCGATGGTTCCGCGAATCGTAAACCCCTGTTCAAACGGGTAACGCACCGAATCGGCATGACCATTCAGGATCGCATTCCAATCATACCTCTTGCCGCCGGACACAATAAGAGTCTTGTCGAGGGTTTCAATGCCGGTGCTGTCCGTCCGGGACAAGAGTTCGGCGCTGTTGCCGACGGGATGCGCCAGATCCATCTCGAGGTGGGTGCGTGCGTAGAGCGTAGAGCGGAACTCGTCGGCCCGTGTCCCTGCTGGCAGAAGGGAGACGCTTAGGTTCGCGGGCGCTGGTCCACCGAGGCCAGTCGTTTTGAGGTCGATCCAGATGGAATCGCCAGAACGGGTCGCCGCAACCTCCATTCCATCCGGCGCAGCAGGATGGATATAGACGGCCCGATCGGCAACCGGCTTCATGTCAGGTCCAAACAGCGTAATGTGCATAACGCCCGGCGGCAGGTCACTTGCCGCAAAAGATTGTTGAACGACCAGCTTCCTGTTGATGAAGCTCACCCAAAGAAGCTTATGCACGCGGCCCGCGCGGTGAAGAAGAAGGAAGAATTTCTGCTCGCCTAGCAAGCGAAGTGTCGACGAATTTGTCTTTAGAAAAATGAGAAGTGGGCTGCCCGGGCGCGGAGCAATTGCTGAAAGTGCAACGCCCTTCTCGAGCGGTGTCGGAAAACTAAGAGTGCGTTTTCCGCCTCCAGGAAGATTCCATTCCGCGGTAAACAGGTCCTCCACGCAAGCCGTAACGGCTACCGTTGCAAAGCCGGCATCCGTGGTGACGACCGTGTCGTACGGGAGTCCGTTTCGATTGATCCGGATCGTATCGGAACGGCCCGTTCCATACCGGGTGGCCAGCCTGCACCCGAATCGCGTTTCCACGTTTTCGATGAAAACACCACCCTCCGGGACGAGCATTAACTCGGTAGAGTCCGATTCGTACAGGGCTGTGTCCACGCGGTGTCCGACAATGCGGAGGGGAAGTTGGAATGTCGATTCCGGTCCGAAATTGCGCGACCAGGCCGTATACGCGCGAAGCAGGTAGTTGCCTGGTTCGGCATCGGCAGGCAGGGCGATCGAACCCGAGGCTTCTCCACCTTCCGCATACAGGATCTGCCTGTCGATCCGTTTGCCGGACTCACAAAAAAGCTCCACATAGATATTGCTCGTTTCGAGAAACGGAGTATGGTCGCGCAGCGATGTGACATAAACCTTGAAGGCAATCGGCTCGCCCGGAACGAAAGCCTGTTTGTTGGCATGGATGTACAGGACCTCCTGCTTCAGCCGCGTGTAGGAGGCGTAAGGGCGCAGAACGGCCGCATCAAGGGAGTCAGCCAAAGTCGATTGCGCCACTGCTTTGGTGCCGGTGGTCGTGCACAAAAGCGATGCTCCCAGTAGGATGCGACGAAAGCCGGCGATGCCATTTCTGAAGGATCTGGTCTGCATGTGTGTCGGAGACAGATCAAGATATAGAAAAATCCGGCGCCGCAACGCAGCCGGGTGCTGAGTGGCGGATGCGGCTGTTGACCAGCGAAAAGTGACGGGGAAGTCGGGTCTTTGGTCAGGGAAGCGTAAGCCGGCCGTGATCCGGGAGAAGACATCTGCTCCGAGTCTTGATACCAACAAGGACATTCACTGGAGTAACGCTCTCGAGACCGGCTCGTACACCCCTTATTGAAAACGGAAAAAGAAGGGGAACAGGAATGTGACGACCGCAGCCCAGATCGCATAGAGCGGCAGGAAGCGCGCAACGGATCGCCCGACAGAAACCCCGTCCGTGTGGCGGACGACGACGTTGAACAGCTCTCCCGTCATGATGCAAAGGTTGACCAACATCAGGCCGTTAGCACCCAAAACGGCGACGCGGTTCGGGGTGATCCCGCCGTGGCCCGTCCGGTATACGATCGCCGTCAGCGCGATGCCGTTCACGAGGATCGTAGTGATCGACAACAGGAAGAGAACCCAGATTTCGAACCGACTTTTCCGAACACCGGGCGAACCTGTCACCGAAAAAAAGATGATCGCCATCACACCGATCAGCAGGAGGTTGAAGATCATGAGGAATTCCCGGTCATTATACGGATCCTTTGCCGTATAGACCATGGCAACAAGGTAGATCACGAGCATGACGAGGACGAGCGGACTGAAGAGACGGGCAATGACAGGCGATACCTTGCCGACAAGCTGCGGGTTTGCATAGATCAGGTATGTGCCGAGAATGGGCGCTGCCGGAAGCAGTGAGACCACAACGTTTTCGAAATAAAATTGCTCGATGTGAAGTCCGAGCACTGAAAAAAGACCAATCGTCAGCCCTGTCATGATACCACCAGCGATCAGGATCAGGCTGGTCATCACAACCAGGTCGCCATTGAAACGGAGGAAGCTAAGCCGTCTGTCGTGACGATCGCGGACACCCCCCGTATAAGCCACACCAAGTGCCGCCCAGAGAACAAAGAGCAGGTGCAGGCAGGAAAGAACGGTGGTGTTGCTGGACTTCAACGACGGCAGAAAGTTAATGAACCCGAGGCCGAGTAAGGTAATGCCGGCAAGCGTGGCAATGATGATGGGAGAAAGTCGATTCTTCCAGGCAAAGAACGCGGTGAGCGCCGGGAACAAGATGAAGCCGGCATTTCGGGCATAGAAATTCTCCTCGGAAAGGGATCCGAGAAACGGAACCCTCGCAATGAGGCCGCCAACGATTGCCGCCAGGAGAACAAAAAGAAGGTCCTGTCGCAAACCTTTTTTTGCCTTCGGACTCTTCGGCTGCAGGCGTTCGTTCCAGAAATCGGCAAGTGGGATCCCGCGCACCTCGGGGTAAAGCAGCGCAAATGCATCGGTAAAGGCTCCTTTGTCCGCACGATACATTGTCTCAAGCTGGGAGGGGTTATCGAGGTGGTGGCGTATGTTTTCTTTCATCGGGTTCATTTTTTCGTCCTGGTACAAACTCGGCGACAGGCCAGCCATTTTCAGCAAAAGGCTGCGGCAGGTACCCGTCGTTTTCTAATGTTTAAAAGCACTTTGTTTTTCAAAGTTAATTAGAATAATCGGAGTTTCCCAGTGCGAGCACCTTTTTTATGATGGGTTGTTTGAATGCATTCCCGCGACCCGGCGCATTTGCAGTCCGCGTACGCCGGGCACGGGGCTTTTCGAGCGTCGCGCTTGGTGGCCATCCCCCACGGTTGTCAATGCCCGTTGTCCATCGGCAAATCACGGGGTCGCTCGATCCCTTTTGATGGATCGAACGAAGAGTGCATTCGCAATTCGGCACGAACGAATAGTTTTGCTTATGGTTTCCATTCGAAAGCTCGGGGTCGCAGATGCCCCTCTCCTTGCCGCGATCGGCTCGAAGAGCCTGGTCGAGTCGCACGGTCACAGCGCCGCGCCCTCTGTCATGCAGGCCTACTGTGACGAGAAGTTTACCGAGGCGGCCCTTGTCGAGGAGCTCTCGGATCCGCAACATATCTTCCACGGCATCTTCCACAATGGCATTCCTGCCGGCTATTCCAAGATCATCTATCACCAGCCCCTCCCGCATATCGAACAAAAAGCGATCACCAAAATGGAGCGGCTGTATCTGCTCAAGGAGTACTATAACCTGAAGCTTGGCAAGCAATTGTTCGACTTTAATCTCGGCTTATCCAAGGCACAAGGGGAAGCCGGCATGTGGCTTTACGTGTGGAAAGAAAACGAGCGCGCTCTCCGGTTCTATGCGAGGGAGGGCTTCCGGGTCATTGGCGACGGCTGGTTCCGGCTCACGGCGGATCATGCCAATCCAAACTGGCAAATGCTGCTACTGTACTGAGGGATAACAAGGTGAAAGACGGCTCGAACCGCCTGCGAGAATTTGAACCGTCGGTTGCTATGAACCGCACAAAGCAAAGAACCACTTGAGGCCTTCAGACATCTGCGACTTGCTGATCCGGTTTGACGCAACGCCTGTATAGCTTTGACCAACGGCTCTTCCGGAAACGAAAACCAGCGTTTTGAATTCCGCCTTTTGTTCGCTTCATCCTGACTTACGGTTGCGTCCACACAAGGATCACTTTCATCAAAATGGAGAACACCAGGAGGAACACCATGGTCATTCCTTTCTTCGTCTTGTCATCGATCTCCGGGTTCCTCCTTGTCACAATAAAAGACCAGGTCAGGAAGGCTGTGAGGGCCAGGCCGGCGATCGTTACAACGATGGCATTCCTGGAAATAAATGTGAGCGTCATCAAGCCGAGAGTGGCAACCGACATGAGTACAGCTTTTAAGGGCTGCAGCGACTGGCCGTCCGTCGATTCAATGGGTCTGATCATGCTTAGCAGCTCCTCGAGCTGGTCGCGGTTATCGATCTGTGCCGGGACTCGGATGATGCTCTCCTTCTCTGCTCCGTAAATCGTGACTGCGCCATGCTTGTTTTTGGTAATGCGCGCCACCTCGCTGTGGTACATCTGGATAGTTTGCACGCCATCCATGTCGCGGTAGAGTGAATTGGGCTCGATGGTCAGGCGGTAACTTTCAAACGCGGCTTTTTGGCGTTTCATTCCCTTCCACAACCCGAAGCTGATGGCCAGGGCAAAAACTGGCAGGACGATGGGCAGCACGTTCACGTCGTCCTTTCCGGCCTTCCGCGCATTAACCATGCTGATCACGAATCCTGCAGAACAGGCAAGCACAACCAGGACCAAGTTCAAGGCGATGTATCGTTTCCGGATCTCGGCAAAACTTCCCTCCCGGGGAGCAAATTGTTTTGGAGAGGTGAGCATGCGCGAATGTAGGAAATCAGGAGATTCGGAACAGGCTTTGCGCACCGCTTGAGCGATGACAACTGTTTGAATTAGTAACTCGTGTTGCTGTCCCGGCAGCTTGAACATACCCTGGAAGATGAATGCCACCCTGAGAATTTAACCCTAACGCTTATGAGTATTCCCTTTGAGTGATATGTAAATGACAAGCCATGGTTGGTGATCTTCAATACTCCTGACAGCCTCCCAAAGCAGCTGGGACGACTCCCTGATTATCTTTGATTTTTGGCAATGATTAAAAATTGTCCAACGTCTCTGAACTTCCGAATCACTTTGGCGTCGGATGAAAAATCAAACAGTGTAAAGTCGCTTACGCAATAAGGCAACAGCTTTTCGAGTATCTCCTTTTCAAGCTTATGGAGTTGCCAGTTCGACACAGATTCTTTTTCTGTGGTGCAGTTGTAACAGTACGTGTTGATAACACAAA
>JAQBNP010000251.1 GCA_028288515.1 Flaviaestuariibacter sp.
GGAGAACCATGTGTCCAGGACGTCCTCGTCCTGCCGCAGCTGCGCATCGGCGACCGCGTATTGCTGGTGGAACCGTTCCTTCGCTTTTGCTTCTGTTTCGGCAACCACGAACCGTCCTTCACTGTCATACCAGGCCGGGATCCGCTGGCCCCACCAGAGCTGGCGGCTGATGCACCAGTCCTTCACATTTTCCAGCCAGTATTTATACGTTGCGAGGAAGCGCTCTTCGGGATGGATCGATACGGCGCCGGATGTAACGGCAGTGAGAGCCTGCCCCGCCATGGCCTGCATTTTTACAAACCACTGGGTGGAGATGCGCGGCTCAACGACAGCGCCGGAGCGCTGGGAATAACCCAGGCGCGTGCTGTACTCTTCTTCCTTCAGCAGCAGCCCTTCTTGTGCGAGGCGCGCCACTGCCTGCTTGCGGGCCTCGAACCTGTCGAGGCCGACGAAGACCTGTGCGTCCGCGCTGAGCGTGCCGTCCTCGTTGAGCGTGTCGATCGTGGGGAGGTTATGCCTGAGGCCGAGATTGTAATCGTTGATATCGTGGGCGGGCGTCACTTTGAGGGCGCCGGTGCCGAAGGCGGGGTCCACATAGTCGTCGAAGATGAGGGGAACCTCGCGGTTCACCAGGGGCACCAGGATACGCGCGCCTTTTAGATGCGCATAGCGCTCGTCGGTCGGGTTGACGCAGACGGCGGTGTCGCCCATGATGGTCTCGGGGCGCTGTGTTGCGATCGTGATGAATTCGTTTGTGCCAACGACAGGGTAGGTGACGTAGTACAGCTTTCCCTGGACGTCGCGGTACTCCACTTCCTCGTCGCTGAGCGCGGTCTTGGCGGCGGGGTCCCAGTTGATCATGCGCGCGCCGCGGTACACCAGTCCTTTTTCAAACAGGTCTACGAATACTTTGATGACGGCCGCATAGTAGTGGTCGTCCATCGTGAACGTCACACGGTCCCAGTCCACGCTGCACCCGAGCTTCCTGATCTGGTGGTAGATGATGCCGCCGTATTTTTCTTTCCATCCAAATGCGTAGCCGAGAAATTCCTCCCGGGTCAGCTGCTGCTTGGAGATGCCTTTTTCCTTTTCGAGCATTTGAACCACCTTGGCCTCGGTTGCAATGGAGGCATGGTCGCTGCCCGGAACCCAGCATGCATTAAAGCCGCTCATGCGGGCCTTGCGAACGAGGATGTCCTGAACGGTCTCGTTGAGGGTATGGCCCATGTGGAGTACGCCCGTGACGTTCGGCGGCGGGATGACAACCGTAAAGGGGGGGCGGCTATCCGGCGTGCTTTTGAAATAGCCTTTCTGGATCCAGTGCGCGTACCAGCGTTCCTCGACTGACTGCGGTTCGAAATTCTTGGAGAGCGGAGTGTTCATGCCTGCGTTGCTTACAAGTGATCGGCTGAGGCGCGAACGCTTCCGGCCGTCCCATAAAAATGGTGTGCAAATTTAGTCTTTCTGCACACCACTCAGGCATTTGTCTGGTCCCGATCCTGTCTTAATTGTCGAAATCCAGCTGGCTGTTGTTGATGAAGTTGACCAGGGCGGCCGCGTTCTTCAGGTTCAGCTTCTTCAGGATATTATAGCGATGCACTTCGACCGTTTTCACGGAAATGTTGAGCGCGTCGGCGATCTCTTTGGAGGAGTTTCCTTTTTTGATGAAGGAGATGATCTCGATCTCGCGCTGGGAGAGCGAGTTGAGGCCCGTGTTCTGGTCCTCGCCGCTGATCACCTGCTCGGACAAAATGTTCTTGATCTCATCGCAGATGTATTTCTTGCCGGCCTGGATCTCCATGATGGCCTTGAACATTTCTTCGCGGGACGAATTCTTCGTCACATAGCCCATCGCGCCTTTCTGCATCATCTTGCGGGCGTAGGTCGGCTGGGTGTGAAGGGAAACGCCGAGCACTTTGGAGCCGGGAGAGAATTTTCGGATCAGCTGCGTCGCCTCGATGCCGTTCATGCCGGGAAGGTTGATGTCCATGATGACGATCATGGGCCGCAGCTTTTTTGCCAACTCAACAGCCTCTTCACCACTGCCGCTCTCGGCCACGACGGTGAAGCGGGGGTCCGTGTTCAGAATGAAGCTCCAGGTTTCCCGCACCAGCGTGTGATCGTCTGCTATCAGTATCGTAATCTTATCCATATGTTTAGTTGGCTTGCGCTTTTATCGGAAACGTGATTGATAGGGTACAGCCCTCGCCGGGCCGGGTTTGTACGGCGAGGTTTCCGTTCGCCAAATATACCCGATTTTGTATATTATTGAGACCGGCTCCTTTTTTTATGGATGCCTGCTCGAAGCCGACGCCGTTGTCGGCGATGGTGAGGGCAACGTCTTCGCCTTTCCGGGTCAGGGTGATCAGGGCCTTCGACGCCTGCGAGTGGCGGATGGCGTTGTTCAGGGCTTCCTGGATGATGCGGAACACAGTGAGCTTCAGCGGTTCCGACAACAGGGTTTCCACTTTTTCATTGACCTTGTATTCCACCTGCAGCTTGCGTGTCAGGTTGATGTTCTCGATCAGGTCCGCGATGGCATCCGACAGCCCCAGGTCTCCGAGGCTCGGGTTCATCAGGGAACGCGAAAGCTGGCGGATCTCGTTGATCACGTAGATCACGTTCTTCGAGGATTTCCGGATCAGGTCGTCCTTCAGCTCGGGGTTCGTCATCGACAGGTCGAGGTATAGCTTGGTCGTAGTCAGGATCTGGTTGACGTTGTCATGGAGCTCTTTGCCGATCTCGCCGCGCTCGCGCTCCTGCGTTTCGATGGTCGACTGGCTAATGAGCTTTTGCTTATTGAGCTCTTTGGCGAGAAGCTGCTGCTCCAGCATCTTTCTCTCCGTGATATCCTGGGCGGCGCCGATGAGGCGAACGGGCTTGCCATCGGGCGTGCAGACGAGGATGCCGCGGTCATAGATATAGACGTACGCGCCGTCGTCTTTTCGGAAGCGGTATTCAGCTTCGAAGGTCGTTTTCTCCCCGTTGGCGTTGAGTATGTCTTCGATGGTTGCCTGCAGGGGTTCGTGGTCGTCCGGGTGAACGCGCTGCAGCCATGTGGCGATGGAGGCGATGCTCGATTCGTCCTCAACACCGTAGACCTTGCGGATGCCGTCCGGGTCGCGGTAGAAGGCGCCCGTCTCCAGGTTCCAGTCCCAGATAAGGTCGTTGGTGGCGCGCATGACGATGTCGAACCGTTCATTGGATTCAAGGAGCTGCTGCTCTTTCTTCATGCGCTCCGTAAAATCCTGCATCGCGCCGATCATGCGGATCGCCACCCCGTTCTCATCGCGTACGATGAACCCACGGTCGAACACGTAGCGATCGCTTCCATCTTTATGGCGGAACCGGTACTCACCGCGCCAGTGCTTTCTTTTGGGGTGCTCGATAGCGGATATGATGCTCTTATGGATCGATGCGCGCTCGCTGTCGTGGATGAGGGCTTCCCATGTGCCGATCGAGACCTCGGCCGAGGCATATCCAAAAAGCTTCGACAGGCCTTCACCCCAGACGAGCTCGTTGGTCGTCAGGTCCCAGTCCCAGATCGCGTCCGACGTTGCCTTGGCGGCAAGCACGAAACGCTCATTGCTTTTCAGGAGCTGTGCTTCTTTTTCTTTCAGGTCGGAGATGTCCTGGACGGCCCCGATCATGCGGGTTGCCGTGCCGCTCTCATCGCGGACGATGAAGCCGCGCTCAAGCACCGCGCTGTATGTTCCATCCACTTTACGGAACCTGTATTCCTGTTTCCAGTGGTTTGTCTTTGCATCTTCGAGAGCGGTGTTGAGGTCGGCGATGATCGAGGCGCGATCGTCTGGGTGGAGCAGTGTCTCCCAGGCTTCCATGCTGACCTCTTCGGGCCGGTGGCCGAACAGGATCTGCAGGGCCTCGCTCCAGGTGATCACATTCGTTGCGAGGTCCCAGTCATAGATCGCGTCCGAGGTCGCCCTCGTTGCCAGCTGGAACCGTTCATAGTTGACGCGTGCTTCTTCCTCGGCTTCTTTCCGGCGACTGATATCCTGGATCGCCCCGATGACCTTCGTTGGCTTGCCGTCGGCCTTGCGGAGAATGAGGCAGTGATCGCTGACATGGCAGTAGCTTTCGTCGGCTTTGCGGTAGCGGTATTCGCTTTCCCAGCGATCGACGGCCGGATCGCCGAGGGCCGCCTGGTAACCGGATACCGTGGCTTCGCGATCGTCGGGATGAATGACCGCCGGCCAGTCGAGCTTGTTGCCTGGCTGGTTGAAATCGTAGCCGAACATTTCCTGGTAGACCGGGCTGTGGTAGACGGTGTCGTTGTCGATATCCCATTCCCACAGCGCCTCGTACGTGGCTTTGGCAGCGAGCTGGAATCGCTCGTTGCTCTGGCGGAGCGCTTCTTCCGCCTTTTTCTGGTCGGTGATGTCGGTATGGGTGCCGATCATGCGCAGGGGCCGGCCTTCCTCGTCCCAGCTGAAGAGCATGCCGCGGGAAAGGATCCAGCGGTACTGCCCGGTCTTGTCCTGGAGGCGGTAGGTTGTTTCGTGGTACGGGTTGGGGCCGCCGGTATGAATGTCGATGGCGGTATCGATCAGCGCCTTGTCATCGGGGTGGATGCGGGCGCTCCATTCTTCTCGCTTATTGGCGATCTCGTTCTCGCCAAAGCCATACAGCTTTTGGTAAGACGCCGAGAAATACATTTCATCTGTTTGCAGGTTCCAGTCCCACAGTCCCAGGTTGCTGCCTTCCAGCGCGAAGCGGAGGCGTTCCTCGTTTTCGGTCAGCTCTTTTTCCTGGCGTCGCTGCGCGGTGATGTCCTGGGAGGTGACCATGACGCCGATCACGGCGCCGGATTCGTCACGGGCAGGAGCGAAGACGTTGCGAACGGCGAAGTCGGCGCCATCGGCGGTCTTGAGCTCAACGACAGTTTCGTGAACGAGGCCCGCGAAGACGTCGGTATAAAGGGCTTTGAGGTGTGGGTGGCGGTCGGGTGGCGCGAGCTCCATGACGCTGACGCCGCGCTCGATGCTGACGCCGAACAGGGTCCTGATCTGGCGGTACGTGACCTGGTTGAACATCTGGATGGTCAGGTTGCGATCGATCAGCAGGAAGTACTCGCGTGTGTTTGCGTAGAGCAGGCCGAGCATGCGCTTTTCATCGCTGAACAGGTCGCTCGCGGACGTATCCGCGGCCCCGGGGACGGTCGACTGGTGTGCGGGGTGAAAAGGCTGCGTGGATTTTCGGGACAAAACCTGGATTTTAATGTGGTCCCCCCAAAAATAACGGTTGTGTTGTTACGGAAACTCATAAGGTTGGCGATTCTTCCGTATTTCTGCGGGTGGCGATGGGCGCTAAGGACTAACCCCTGCGTGGCAGTAAGTCGGCCAATAAGTAAGCGGTGCTGCATCATCTTTCCGCGCTTCGGTTTACATTCGGACAAATTATCTTCTATGGAACGAAGCCTCGACTCCTGGTATAGCCATCGTCTCGGGAAAGACATGCCGATCGCTACGTACGGGTGGCATGGATTTGCGCTTTTGCTGGTGCCGACGGCCGCGGCCGACTACCTGGAGTACGAGCGGTTCGGATTGATCGATACGTTGCAGCCGTTCATTGATGCGGGCAAGGTCAAAGTGTTTTCGGTCAACAGCATCAACAGCGACAGCTGGCTGAAGAAAGATGCGCACCCGCGCCACAAGACTTGGATGCACAACCAGTTCAACGGGTATATTCATGAGGAGGTGGTTCCCTTCATCCGGTCGCGAGCGAGCCCGGAGACACCGATCATCACGTGTGGAGCTTCCTTCGGTGCGCTGCACAGCATGAACCTGTTTCTCAAGCGTCCCGACCTGATCAACGGCGTGCTGGCCATGAGTGGCGTTTATGACCTCAGCGAGTACACGGACGGCTATTTCGATGAAGACGTTTATTTCAACAGCCCGCAGCATTATCTGCCCAACCTGGCGGACCATACGGTCCTCGAGCAGATCCGCCGGAGCAACCATATCCACTTGTTCTCGGGGAGCGGACCGTACGAGGATCCGAATGCTGCGCGAAGCTTTGGGCGCATTTTATACGACAAGGGAATTACCTACGAGCTCGACGTGTGGGGAGCGGAGTGGAGGCACGATTGGGATACGTGGCGGCGCGTGTTGCCGGAGTACCTGGCGACCCGTTTTTAAGCGGGCACGAGCTCGAGGGTGGCGCCGATGCCGCGCTCGGTGATGGCGTCGCACATCGGTTTGAGCTCGTCGTAGTCTCCCTGGCGGACGGCGTACTTGCCGCGGAAGTGGATGATGTAGGCGCACTGCTCGGCCTGTTCCTGTGATTGGTTGCAGACCTGCACCAGGGTTTCGATGACCCACTCGAAGGTGTTGACCTCATCGTTCCAGACCACGAGGGAGAACGGCTCCTGGGTTTCGACGGCGACGTCGATGTCTTCCCAGGTTTGTTGATCTGTTTTTGTGCGTGACATGGCGTTGTCTTTCATGGCAAAAGTAGAAAAGTTTGCCAGATGCGGCTGCTTAAAAAATGCCAAAACGGGATCCTGGCCGTGACAGGCACCACTCTGAAAATTCTTTTAAAAAACTTTTTTCCGGTGGTTTTTTCCCCTTATTTTTGCCCTCCCAAAACGGGAACGGGAGTTTAGCTCAGTTGGTTCAGAGCATCTGCCTTACAAGCAGAGGGTCGGCGGTTCGAGCCCGTCAACTCCCACAGAAAGAAAGGAAGGGTTTCAGTGAATACTGGAACCCTTCTTCGTGTTTAATAGGCCCGGAAGGGTCCCGGAGATTGTTTCGCAAAAGCCGGGGGTTGTCAAGGCGGAGCCCTGGGAGACAGTTCCAATCAAAAGGTTGTCATGCTGACGCATGTCAGCACCTTTCTCAGCGAGCGAGCTGCCTATTTCAAGACCCGCTTGGGTGCTCCTCGGCGCACCGGTGTCTCGAAGCATCGACAAACCCCGATCGTGCAGAATATCAACCATGACGAAGTCTATTTTATTGATTGGTCATACCCTACAGCTAATCTATCGGTCGTCACTCTTGTTTCAGGTTTTTGACCGGCGTGGTCATAGCCGCCTTCAACGCTTGCGTCCCTACGGTCAACGTCGCTACCAATATGGCAATCAAGGCTGCCAGTCCAAAGATCGAAATGTCTTGTGTGATACGATAAGAAAAGTCGGTCAGCCAGCCACTCATGATCTGCCAGGCGATCGGTGTGGCAATCAATAGGGATATGCACACCAGTTTGATCAATTCAACTGTCAACATCAGTGCCACACGAATACTGCTTGCCCCGAGGACCTTTCGAATACTGATCTCCTTCCGGCGGCGCTGTGCGGAATAGGCTGCCAGTCCCAATAACCCCAAACAGGCAACAGATACCGCCAGGCCGGTAAAGACAGACAAGAGACTTTTGAGTTTTCTTTCTGCGTCATACATTTTTTGAAATGTATCATCCAAAAAGACGTAATCCAAGGGATAGTCCGGCGAAAACTTGTTCCATATCTGCCGGATTTGCCGGATCGAACCTTCCACCTTGTCGCCCGACAACTTAACGGCCACCTGTGAGGCTGCTGGCGGATAGATCATCATCACAACCGGCTCAATTTTATCATGCACGCTCTTGTAGTGAAAGTCCTTTACGACACCGACAATACTACCGGTTTTCAAAGAATCTGAATTTCGCCAGGTCGGCCACGATATCCGCTTTCCAAGAGCGGACTTTGCATTTTGCAAGCCCATTGCAGTGACGGCGGTCTCATTGATGATGAAAGCATTGTCAGCATCCGTAGGCAGCTTGTTGTTGAAGTTTCTGCCCTGCAGCAATGTCAATCCTAATGTCGGGATGTATTGGTCATCAGCCATCAGAAGCACTGACTTGACCTTGGTGCTCGTACCCGTCACTGTAATTTCCCCGTCCCCGAACCTGTCGCCGGGAAAGCCATAGCCGACCGATACGCCTTGAACCGAGGAGATCTGGCGGATCTCGTTTTGTAATGTATTTGCGTTATTGCGCATGGTCTCTCCGCGCATGTTAAAGAATAACACCTGGTTCTCATTGAATCCAAGGTCCTTGGACTGCATAAAGTTCACTTGCTTTATTACCGTGATCGAACAAATAATCAGCAAAACAGACAGGCCGAATTGAACGACGACCAGGCTAGTGCGAACCCAGGGCACAGAACGATTGCGATGACCCGTTTCATGCCCTCCTTTCAGAACTTCTACAGGACGGAATTTCGAGAGAGCGATTGCGGGGTAAGCACCTGCAAGCAGCGCCACTGTTACGATCAAGCCGATGATCGCAACAACCATTTTCGCGGAAAACAAGGCACTCACTGACAGCTCTTTCCCGGCAAACCAATTCAAACCCGGCAGCGCAAGAGACGCCATTGAAATCGCGACCAGGGTGCTGAACACAATGATCAAAAGGCTCTCAAACATAAATTGCAGAAAGAGGTGACTTCGGTCAGCGCCCAATGTCTTCTTAACGCCCACTTCTTTGGCGCGGCTGAGTGATCGCGCAGTTGACAGGTTGATGAAATTGAAGCAGGCGATCAACAAGATGAACAACCCAATGGCAAGTAAGGCATTGACATACGTAATATTACCCCTCTCGCTGACATCATATTTAAAGTCCGCAGAATACAGGTGAATTTTTTCCAGTGGTTGAAAGTGCGCCGTAAACACTGATCCTTTTTCCGTGTTCACTGAAGCGTTCACGTACGGTTGAAATTTCTTTTCCAATATCTCCGGTCTGACACCCGGTTTTAGTTTTACATAATTGACAAACCCGTACCAACCCCAATCACCGAGCCGCTCCGCTGGAATCCCGCTGGCAGATAGAGGAAAGAGATAGGAGAGCTTCAGATGGGAATGCTGTATTGATTTGATAACGCCCGCCACGCTGAAAGTCTCTTTGTTAACCCCGATGGTTTTGCCCACCGCTTCAACGGTTCCGAAGTACCGCTGCGCGAGATCTTCACTAATAATGATATTGGTCGGGGAGTTGAGCGAAGTCCCGGCATTCCCGCGCACAAAGTCAATGTCGAAAATGGAAAAGAAGTTTG
>JAQBNP010000252.1 GCA_028288515.1 Flaviaestuariibacter sp.
GGCAGCGGGTGGGCCCGGGCGGAACCCTTGCGCATGTCCACCAGTCCTATGCGACATGGCGCCGGAAAAATGGATTGCCAGGCAACTATCTCCTCCGCTGACCGTATCTAGGACGAGACCGGTCACACATGCCAAACGTATTACTCTTCAATCCGCGGAGCGCTCCATCGAAACCGCGCATTCCCAATTCCATCCTGGCCATCGCCGCGTCTATTGAAGGGGAATTCGGTTATGTGATCGTGGATGGCAACCGTGAAAAAGACCCACTTCAAAAGATCATTGACTACCTATCAAGCGGCTCTTTCAACTATTTTGCCTGCACGTCGATGCCCGGCCCCCAGTTGCGCCAGTCCATCCCGATCAGCGCCCGGATCCGCGACATGTTTCCGGAGATCGTCATCATCTGGGGCGGTTACTTCCCCTCCAACCAGCCGCGGGTTGTGCTTGAATCAGGGACCGTTGATTTTGTTGTGAACGGCCCCGGGGACAAGTGCTTTCCGGCCCTCCTGAGAGCTTTGCAAACCGGCGCGCCGTACGAGCTCATCCCGAACCTGGTTTACAGGTCCGGCAGCGAGATCATTCATACAAAGAAAGACGCGATCTATGACCAGGACAGCCTGCCGCCGCTGCCATACGAGCGCCTGAATTCATTTTACCCCATCCGCCATTATCTCGGAAGGAGCTATCTCGGTACACGCACCATCGCTTATCACTCCAGCATCGGCTGTCCGTTCACCTGCTCCTTTTGCGCGGTTGTTCCGATCTACGAGGGCCGATGGAAAGGGAAATCTGCACAGGCGGTCTATAAAGACATCGTGTACCTCAAGCAGCGGTTCGGTGGCAACGCGATCGAGTTCCACGACAATAATTTTTTCGTTTCTGAAAAACGGACCGTGGAATTCGCCTCGCTGATCCGCAAGGAAAACATGGTGTGGTGGGGAGAAGGAAGGATCGATACGATCAGCCGCTACAGCGATGAAACGCTGTCCCTTATGCGTGAATCCGGCTGCAAGATGATCTTCTTCGGCGCGGAGACCGGCAACGACGCCGTTCTCAAGCGTATGGACAAGGGCGGAACACAGTCGGGCGCACAGATCAAATCATTCGCGGAACGGCTGGCCCCCTTCGACATCATCCCCGAATACTCTTTCGTCCTCGGCACGCCCGCCGACACGCCCGACCAGGTTCAGAAGCAGATCGACGAGGACATCGCATTCATTCGCGAGATCAAATCCATCAACCCGCGCACGGAGATCGTGATCTATGTCTACAGCCCCGTGCCGACAGAAGGCTCGGAGATGTACCGCAAAGTACTCGAGAGCGGCTTTCGGTTTCCGAAGACACTGAACGAATGGATCAGCCCGCAATGGGATTCCTTCGACCTCCGCAAGAACCCGCTGACCCCGTGGCTGACGCCCGCCATGATCGATACGATCAAAAATTTCGAGACCGTCCTCAACGGCTACTATCCAACCGTGTCAGACGTTCGCCTTAACCGGTGGAAGCGCGGCATCATCCGCAGCCTCGCCTTCCTTCGCTATAAAACGCGCCTGTACGGAATGCCCTACGAGCTGAAAGCCCTGCAGGTGCTCTGGAAATACCGGCAACCCGAAATCGAGGGCTTCTGAACCATGCAGCGAATCGTACGATACCTGGTCGCCCGCACATACAAGCCGCTCCTGGTGCGCTACCTGTCGCGCACGCGAACGTACGCTTACCGCGGGATCACGGTCGAGGTGCCACCCGACGTCTTTCATCCCGGCTGTTTCTTCAGCACACGTTTCCTTCTTCGCTACCTGGACCGTATCAATGTCGCTGGCAAAACATTCCTGGAACTCGGCGCTGGCAGCGGCCTCATTTCCCTGGCAGCATACCGGCGTGGCGCAACCGTAATGGCGACTGACATCAACCCGGTGGCGATCGAGTTCCTGCAAAGGAATGCGGATCTGAACCATGCTTCCCTTGTGATCCGACGCGCAGACCTTTTTACCGGCATTGAAAAACAGTCATTCGACATCATTGCCATCAATCCGCCCTACTACCGCAAGGATCCGACCACTCATCTCGATCATGCCTGGTATTGTGGCGCAGGTGGTACTTTTTTTGCCCGCCTCTTTGCACAGATCGGGCCCTACCTCCACGCGCATTCCGTCGTGCTGATGGTCCTGTGCGATGGCTGCGACCTGCACATGATCAATGGCTTTGCCATTGAGAACGGACTTTCGATGAAGCTGCTTCACCAGAGAATGAACCTGGTGGAAACAAATTCCATTTTTCAAATCATGCAGGGATGAGTGCTGACACCCATACATCGTTTGCCGCCAGCTACATCGCCCTTCGGGAGCGCGAGGGCCGCCTTTATTCCGATGAGGAGTTAGCCTGCTTACCCACCGTTCGTCCCGGTCATCCGCTCCTGCGGGAGTGGGCCACCAGGGGCGCATCTGCCGAACGGCTTTGTCGCTATCTCCGCCGGAAGAGGCGTTCCCTGCGCATCCTGGAGATCGGGTGCGGCAATGGCTGGCTGTCGAACAAGCTGGCGCAAGTCCCCGGCGCGATCGTAACCGGCACAGATATTAACGAGCTGGAGCTAACACAGGCGCAGCGTGTGTTTCACCGGCCGAACCTGTCGTTCAGCGCGGGTGGGCTCGACCGGCTGCATGTGTCAGAGGGCTTCGACATCGTTGTTTTCGCTGCGTCCTTTCAGTATTTCCAGGAGCCTTCACGCACTCTTGGCGAAGCTTTGTCGCGCCTGTGCGATGCAGGCGAGGTGCATATCATTGATAGCCATTTTTATTCCCCTGCATCTGCACGCACTGCTGCCGCCCGGAGCCGCTCCAATTTTGAAGAAAAGGGCTTTCCAGCACTTGCCGGTTCCTATCACCACCATACATGGGACAGCCTCGGTTCGTTTCGTCCCGCCGTCTTGAACAGGTTGTCGCTTTTCGCAAAGCGTCTGCAGAAAAACGGTTGCCCGTTTCCGTGGGTACGCATCACAAAACCCGCCAACGAATGAAGCTCCGCGAAACATACAGGCGTGTAAAGACCTCCGTCACGCACCGCGTCAGCGCGATGCCGATCGTGATCCTGATGCCGCACAGCTCCTGCAATTGCCGCTGTGTCATGTGCGATATCTGGAAATCCAACCACAATACCAGGCAGCTGGCGGAAGATGATGTGAGCGCGCTGCTGGGATCGCTCCGCCGGCTCGGAACAAGGCAGGTGCTTCTTTCGGGGGGCGAAGCGCTGTTGCACCCGCGGTTTTTCCAGCTATGCGCGATCCTGAAAAATGCAGGTCTGTCTATCACGCTGCTGTCCACCGGCATCACCCTGAAGCGACAC
>JAQBNP010000254.1 GCA_028288515.1 Flaviaestuariibacter sp.
TAACGCAGGGGCTCCCTCACGGGGCGCTCGGGATGACAGCTAGCGGATTCGGCGTCCAGGACTTTAATCGACCTCATTCACGATTCACGATTCACGATTCACCATTCGCCATTCGCTCTCTCTCCGCGCCGGCCTTATCTTCGCCGCCGTATGAAAGAGATCGTTGTCAGCGGCATCCGCCCGACCGGGCACCTTCACCTCGGGAATTATTTCGGTGCCATGCGCAATTACGTGCGCATGCAGGAAGAATACAACTGCTATTTCTTCGTGGCCGACTGGCATTCGCTCACCACCCATCCCGACACGTCCGAGCTGCGCGACAGCGTTCTGGGCGTGCTCGCCGAAAACATCGCTGCCGGCCTCGACCCGGAGAAGGTCGCCCTCTACGCCCAAAGCGCCCTTCCTGAGATCGCGGAGCTCTATCTGTATCTCAACATGCTCGCCTACAAAGGCGAGCTCGAAAAAACAACCACGTTCAAAGACAAAGTGCGCCAGAACCCAGACAACGTCAACGCCGGACTGCTGACCTATCCCGTCCTGATGGCCGCCGATATCCTCATCCACCGCGCCGCGTACGTGCCGGTCGGGAAGGACCAGGAACAGCACCTGGAGATGGCGCGCAACTTCGCGCAGCGCTTCAATTACCGCTACACCGAGCTGTTCCCCGAGCCGCAGGCGTTCAACTTCGGATCAGACCTCGTCAAAGTTCCCAGCCTCGATGGCACCGGTAAAATGAGCAAGAGCGAGAACCAGCTCGCCACTCTTTACCTCGTCGATTCCGACGAGATGATCCGCAAGAAAGTGATGAAGGCAAAGACCGATGCCGGTCCCACCGAGCCCAACAGCACGATGCCCGATTATATCCAGAACCTCTTCATGCTGATGGAGCTCGTGAGCGATCGGGGTACGGTTGAAAAGTTCCGCAATGACTTCAACGGGGCATCGATCCGCTATGGTGATCTGAAGAAGGCGCTGGCGGAAGATATGGTGCGCTTTATCGCACCCATCCGCGAGAAGGCCGCGGCGATCTATGCCGACAAAGACTATCTCCGGCGCGTGCTGAGCAATGGCGCCGAGAAGGCCCATGAAAGCGCCCGAAAGACGATCGAAGAGACGCGCCGCCTTGTGGGCCTGCGCTATTTCTGAGGGTGGCTAAGGGGAAAATGAAAACTTGGCAGGAAGCTATTGCCGGATAAAGAGGAAACTCTATTTTTAGCGGCTTAAACACTTACGACAGGGCCGGGACATATGAAAAATAAGAAGCCAAAACACATCGCCATCGCGGGAAATATCGGTGCCGGCAAAACGACTCTCACCGAGCAGCTGAGCAAGCATTACAAGTGGATCCCCCAGTTTGAGGACGTGGACCACAACCCATACCTGAACGATTTTTACGAGGATATGCCGCGCTGGAGCTTCAACCTTCAGATCTATTTTCTCAACAGCCGGCTGACGCAGCTTCTCGAGATCGCCCGCGGTACCGAGACCATCATCCAGGACCGCACCATCTACGAGGACGCCAACATTTTCGCGCCCAACCTCCACGACATGGGCCTGATGAGCCAGCGCGACTTTGCCAACTACTACAGCTTCTTCGAGACCCTCAAGTCCATGGTCCAGCCGCCCGACCTGCTCATCTACATCCAATGCTCCGTGCCAACGCTTGTGGGCCAGATCCAGAAACGTGGCCGCGATTACGAAGAGAATATTCGCCTGGAATACCTCCGCAAGCTGAACGATTATTACAACCGCTGGATCGAGGGATACAAGGAAGGTCCGTTGCTGATCATCAACGGCGACGAGAACAAATTTGGGGAACGCGAGGAAGACCTGGGGAAGATTATCTCGAAGATCGACGCCGAGCTCTACGGATTGTTCTGAAAAATCCCCTGTCCGCGCCTGTAAAACGCATCAATTATTTTTTGCACATCTTTTGTACTGGATTCCGGAACGAAATCGTGTGTATGAAACGTGTTGCAATGATCGCCGTCCTTGCCGTCGCCGGCCTCGCCGCTTCGGCCCAGTCTCCCACAGAAGTTAAGAACCTCAATGCCGCGCGGGCTTACCTCGCGCAATCCGACGCCGTGTATCCGTACGTCGATTCCGCCCCGGCCTTTCCTGGGGGGACCGACAAATGGACCGCCTACGTACTGGCGAGCCCGGTGCTGACGGAAGCCCTGGCGAAAGCAAAAGAGCAGAACATGCCGGCTGGAGTATACCAGGTGATGGTCCGCTTCACCGTTGCCGCAAATGGCTCGGTCGCTGACGTAAAAACGGTTGGAAAGGCCTATGGATACGGGCTCGAAGAAGCCGCCATCAGGCTTGTAAAAGAAAGCGGTAAGTGGACTCCCGCCAATATAGAAGGTGAAAACAGCAAGGGAACACTGCAGCTGCCGATCCGCTTTGCGGTGATCCGTTAAGGATACGTCGCATACGCCTGCGAATCGACGAGGAGCTGCTCGACGCGATCCAGCCATTCGTTCTGGATGCGGCGGCGCCGGCTGTGATCGGTCTCATTGTCGTAGGCCTGCTGCATGGCTTCTTTTTCAGAAACAACGCTTTGATAGATCGCATTCAGATCCTGCTTGTAAGTCTTGCGGTTGAACTGGTATTGCTGAAGCTTTTGGTTGAGCTTGCGGGCATACAGCTCTGTAATGTCAAAATGTGCCTGCTCGTGGGCGAGGATATAGGCCGTTCGCGTAGCGCCCCAGGATTTTGGCTTGGAGAAGGTGCAGGTCACCTCGTAGGTGAGTTGGCCGTTGCGCAGCTGGTAGGCAATGCCGAGTGACGTGCTTGTGGATGCAACGGCGTCGGTGTTGCGTTTTGGCTCTCCCTGGAAATCCTCCCAGGTCAGGATGCGGCGGGCACTCCAGGGAATGCTTTCAGCGCTTTCTTCCTTAACGGGTTTGGTAAGAATGAGACTCTCTTCAGCGGGGGCTTTCGACGATTCGGACTGGAGCAGGGCAGGTGCGCTGGACGCCCCGAGGAGCAGCAGCGAGAAGGTGGCCAGGTGAAAGAGGTTCATAGTTGATTGAATAACGTAGGTTAGAATAAAATCTGACAGTAAATTAAGTCACCCGTCGTTAAAAAAAAGAAAAACTCCAGCGAACCGGCGGTTTTTATCGGTCAACCCGAAACAGCTGTCGGCAAATAACTCAACCGGGTTTCGATTGAATCGTACACATTTCATCCTCGATGCTCTTCAATAAAACATGACCGGTATCGTTCGATCCCAAACAAAAAATGGGGCACCGGGTCTTGCTTCCTGAATCCTTATTCAGCCACACCCCGCTGCCCCATTGACGATTCACTATTGACGATTCACTTCTCGCTTCCCGCTTTCGGCGCCGCCGCCAGGATCTCCGCGCTGACGCCCGAGGCGTACTTCTCGAAGTTCTTAACGAAGAGGCCGGCAAGGTAGGACGCTTTCACGTCGTAGGCATTCTTGTCTGCCCACGTATTGCGCGGTGTCAGGATCTCCGTCGGAACGCCCGGTACGGCAACCGGTACGGCTACCCCGAACACCGGGTCGGTCACTGTCTCCACATCGTCCAGCTTTCCTTCGAGGGCTGCGGTGATCATGGCGCGTGTGTAGGAAAGCTTCATGCGATGACCAACGCCATAAGGTCCGCCGGTCCAGCCGGTATTGATCAGCCACACATTTGCGTGGTGGTCCTCCATTTTCTTACCGAGCATCTCTGCATACCTGCCCGGGTGCAGCGGCAGGAAAGGTGCACCAAAACAGGCGCTGAACGTGGGCTTGGGCTCGGTGACGCCCGCCTCGGTGCCGGCAACCTTTGCCGTGTAGCCGGAAATGAACTGGTACATGGCCTGTCCCTTCGTCAGCTTCGAGATCGGGGGCAGAACGCCGTACGCGTCACAGGTCAGGAAGAAGAGATTCTTCGGGATATTGCCGATCGACGGCACCTGCGCATTGGAGATAAAATCAAGCGGGTAGGAGACCCTGGTATTTTCAGTGATGGTCGCGTCATCGAAATTGATCTTGTTCGTTCCTTCGAAGAAGCGGATGTTCTCAACGATCGCACCGGGGCGGATCGCATTGAAGATCTCGGGCTCTTTCTCTTCGGAGAGGTTGATCAGCTTCGCGTAGCAGCCACCTTCGAAGTTGAAGATGCCGTCGGCCGTCCAGCCATGCTCGTCGTCGCCGATCAGCTTGCGGTTCGGGTCCGCGCTGAGCGTGGTTTTGCCGGTTCCGCTGAGGCCAAAGAAGACTGCTGTGTCGCCGTCATCGCTCATGTTGGCGGAGCAGTGCATGCTGAGCACGCCTTTCTCATGAGGGAGAATGTAATTGAGGATGGTGAAGATTCCTTTCTTCGTTTCGCCGGTATAGCCGGTACCCGCGATCAGGATGGTCTTGTGCTTGAATGAAACGACGGCCGCGTTGTGCTGGCGGGTCCCGCATGTGGCCGGGTCCAGGCGCAGGCCGGGGGCGGAGAGGATCGTCCACTCGGGCGTGAAATCTTCCAGCTCTTCTTCCTCGGGGCGCAGGAACATATTGTACGCAAAGAGGTTGGTCCAGGGTTTCTCGCTGACCAGCCGGATGTTGAGTCGGTAGCGCGGATCGGCACAAGCGTATGCATCACGCACCCATACCTCGGGCTGCTCGTTGAGGTAGTCGGTGATCTGCTTTTGGATGATGTGGAAGTACTTGTCCTCGATGGCGATGTTGAAATTGTTCCAGTGAACCGTGTTCTCGGTAAGCTCGTCTTTCACGGTGAACTTGTCGTTCGGGGAGCGGCCGGTGAACTCACCCGTGTTGATCGCGAGTGCGCCGGTGTCGGTCAGAACGCCTTCACCCATGCGAAGCGTGTCCTGCACGAGCTCCTCCGGTGAGGACTGATAATGAATGCTTTCCGTATTCTTTAGGCCAATCTTTACCAGGCTCCCCTTCGGGAAAGAAATTGTTGGTACTGACATAAGAAGCAATCGTTTGTTTAGGCGGCAAAGGTAGGGGGATTCATTTCTCTCAAAACCCGGCTGTGTGGCGGGTACACATTATTAATTTATTCGAATTGATGTGTTCTAAACACTTGATTATCGAGTAATGAGGAGGGAATTTTTGCTTGTTGAAATCAGAACCGCAGCCAATGCGTGTTGGCCTGTTGAAAGTATGACCCTCGTATTCATTTGGACATTCGGCATTCAATATTCAAGATTCGATTGTTCAATGTGTTATTTTGCCGCTTCTAACAGACTCATATGAAGAATCTTCCCCTCGACGCGGCCCTTTTCACAACCAATCGCCGGCGTTTTACGGAGCGCATGAAGCCCAATTCCATTGCCATTTTTGTCAGCAATGATGAGGTGCCCAGCAACGGCGATGCCCTTCACCCGTTCCGGCAGAACAGCGACCTGTACTGGCTCAGCGGCATCGCCCAGGAAGATTCGATGGTCATCCTTTTCCCCGACAACCCCGATCCCAAATACCGCGAGGTGCTCGTCCTTGTGCGGCCCAACGAGATGAAGGAAAAGTGGGACGGCAAACGACTCCGCCGCGAAGAAGGCACTGCCATGAGCGGCATTGCCACCATCGTATGGCTTGACGCCATAGACGCGCTGCTGCAGACCTGGATCCACCTTGCCGACACCATCTACCTCGATACAAACGAGAACGACCGAAAAGCCAG
>JAQBNP010000272.1 GCA_028288515.1 Flaviaestuariibacter sp.
CGCCGGTGCGACGGGCGCGACCTACACGATCAACCCAGTTACAGCGGGCGATGCCGGTACATATACTGTTGTCGTCACGGGTATCTGCGGAACGCCGGTCACATCATCAAGCGTGACCCTCGGCACGAACGCAGCACCAACCATCACCACACAGCCACAGTCGCAAGGTGTGTGCGTTGGCAACAACGTAACCCTGAACGTCGTTTCATCCGGTGGCGGCCTGACCTACCAGTGGTTTAAGAATGGCAACCCGATCGCGGGCGCCACGAACAATACCTTTACGATCACCGGCTTCACCGCAGGTGACGCGGCCAACTACACGGTTGGAATCACCAGCCCTTGTGCAACTAACACAACATCGAATGTTGCCACTCTGTCTGTAAATACGAATGCAGCCATCGCTACACAGCCGCTAACACAGGTAGCGTGCGCAAACACGCCGGCGACCTTCAGCGTTACGGCTACAGGCTCAAGCCTTACATACCAATGGCGCAAAGCAGGAACGCCGATCGCGGGAGCCACGAACGCCTCGTACACGATCAACAGCGTCACTGCGAGCGACGTCGCCAGCTATGATGTGGTCGTTACCGGACCATGTAACTCCGTTACCTCTTCGGCAGCGAGCCTGATCATGACCAACCCGCCAGTGATCCTGACGCAGCCGACCAACCAGGCAGCTTGCGCCAACGGAAGCGCGACGTTTACAGTCAACGCAACTGGTACCGGCCTGACCTACCAGTGGTTCAACGGCAACACGGCTATCCCTGGGGCAAACAGCAATACGTACACGGTGAACCCAGTTACCGTTGCCTCTACCTACAAGGTTGTTGTGACAGGCATTTGCGGTACACCACTCACGTCTAACGTTGTCAACCTGTCGATCAATCAACCAGTCGTCATCACGGCTCAGCCGACCGCACAGTCTGTCTGCGCAACGTCCAATACAACGTTCAGCGTAACAGCTACCGGAACCGGCCTGACCTACCAGTGGCGCAAGGGCGGCGTTGCGATCGCAGGCGCAACCGGCGCAACCTATACGATTACGAACACGCCAATAAGCGCGGCCGGCAACTATGACGTCGTTGTCACGGGCACGTGTAACGCAGTGACATCGAACTCAGTGGCGCTGACGGTGAACCCAGCCATCACCCTGACAAGCTTTGTCGGATCCGGCAGCGTTTGCGCAGGATCAACAGCAGCCTTCTCGGTAACGGCAACCAGCACCGGTGCGCTGACCTACCAGTGGCGCAAGAATGGTGTCGCCATCACAGGCGCAACCAACTCGACCTACGTGATCAACAGCGCAACAGCAGCTGATGCCGGCAACTACGACGTCGTCATCTCCGGACTCGGTACCTGCACCCTGACAACAGGCATCATCGCGATGACCGTGACCACCAACTGCGTCACAGCCGTACCGAACCTGAATGCCGATGTGAGCAGCGTGATCCTTTTGCCGAACATCGTTCGCCAGAATGCCACCCTGCAGGTGACTGTTCGCCGCGCGATGAAGATCGATTGGACCGTAACCGATGCCCGGGGTTCCGTGGTTCTCCGCTTTACACAGCAAGCTGTGGCCGGATCAACCAATAATATCCCTGTCCAGGCAACCCAGCTCGCCAGCGGTGTCTACCAGATCACTGGTGTCACGGCAAACGGCAAGACCAGCGTTGTCCGCTTTGTTAAACTGTAACCTTTACGTTAGAATGATAAAGTCCCGCCTTCCCGGCGGGACTTTTTTTATGCTCCTGCGAGACGGCCAGGGTGAGTCCATGAAGGCGGGCGCCTGTATCTTTGCGGCATGCAATGGATGCGCCGTTTAGGGATCGTTTCGGCACTGGGAGTGATCGTGTGCTGCTTTTTTCCGTGGCTTGTGTGGCAGGGGCATGGCATGAGCGTGTCGGGAATTGATGCGCGCCTGATCCGCTGGGGGCGCCCTGGATACGGGCATTTCCTGTTCTGCCTGCTTTTCCTGCTATTCCATATCGGGCACCGCGTAGCACTCCGGTTGCTCGCCGTAGCAATGGCGGCTCTCAACTTCGCGTGGGCGGTACGTGATATCTATATTGGTCTTGGAAACAGGGGCGAGGATATCCGGATGCAGCCTGCCCTCTATACGCTGGTGGTGCTGTCGACGGTCATGCTGATCGCAATCCTGGCCGCTCCCGAAACAACGGCTGCTTCGGTAATGAAAGAGCAGGGAACAATGACTCCAATCGAACAGACGAAGGTTTCGGAAGGTGACTTATAGACGCTTTTGGCCTGCGGCGTTTTGAGAATGCAAACGGAAGAAGACCAGCGTCAACTCAAGCCAATTCACGTACCCTTTTTTCTTAGGCCGGAGAGAGTGTCTTCAACCGGAGCTTCGCGGTCACCACGGCACCGCGACATCAAGCTGAAAACGGGTCTGCAAAAATCGCAATCAATAAATCTGCAATCGAAAACCGAGACATCGGCTTACGCAAACACGCGCAGGCTTTCCCGGATGACCTCCACGGCTTCCTCCAGTTGCGACTTGTTGATCACCAGGGGCGGTGCCAGTCGGATCTTGTCGCCGTGGGTCGGCTTGGCAAGGAGCCCGTTTCGCATCAGCTCCATGCAAAGGTTCCAGGCAGCATTCTTATCGGGATGATCGATCAAGATCGCATTGAGCAGGCCCTTGCCACGGATCAAGTGGATCACGGGTGATCCGATTCGGCGGATCAATTCCCGGAATAGCTCACCCATCTCCGCCGCATTTTCCGTCAGTCGCTCTTCTTCGATCACATCAAGCGCAGCCACTGCCACGACACACGCGAGCGGGTTGCCTCCATATGTTGAGCCATGCTCACCCGGCCCAATGGTCATCATGATCTCGTTGCTGGCAAGCACGGCACTCACAGGAAGTACACCCCCGCTCAACGCTTTGCCGAGGATCAGGATATCGGGATGCACGCCCTCATGATCGCAAGCGAGCATCCGGCCCGTGCGGCCAAGCCCGGTCTGGATCTCGTCTGCCATAAAGAGCACCCGGGCCTTCTCGCAACAGGCCTTTGCACCGCGCAGGTAGCCGTCATCCGGAACCGAAACACCTGCTTCCCCCTGGATCGGCTCAACGAGAAACCCAGCCACTGTCGGATCCTCCAGTGCGGCCTCCAGTGCATCAAGATCATTGTATGGAATGCTGACGAAGCCGGGCATATACGGACCGAACTGCTTGTACGCGCCCGGATCCGAGCTGAACGAGATGACAGTAGATGTGCGCCCGTGAAAATTATGCGCGCATACAATGATCCTGGCTTCGCCATCCGGAATTCCCTTGACCTGGTAGCCCCAGCGACGCGCCAGCTTGATGGCCGTCTCCACAGCTTCCACACCGGTATTCATGGGCAATACCTTATCGTATCCGAAAAGAGAGGTGATGGCTTTCTCGAACAGGCCCAGCTTGTCATTGTAAAACGCGCGGCTGGTCAGCGTCAGCGTGCGCGCCTGCACCGTTAGCGCGTCGATGATGCGCGGATGGCAATGTCCCTGGTTCACCGCCGAGTAGCCGCTCAGGAAGTCAAAATAACGTTTGCCATCGGTGTCCCACAGGTAGACGCCTTCGCCACGCTCGAGGACAACAGGCAGGGGATGATAGTTATGAGCGCCGTACTGCTCTTCAAGCGCGATATAATAGGAGCCGGGCTGCAGCGCAGCGACAGATTGTTTCATGCATACATTTGAATCGTGGAAAGAAAGGGGTGGAACCAGAGCGGACGCGCTTTAATGGTTCAGAAGATCGAGGTTGCCGGCTAATATGTGAAGGGGCATCATGTGCATGATCGTACGTCGCGTAAAACTACAACTCTTATGGCATACAGCGTTCCTGACCAGACCCGCATCGGCCACGTCCACCTTAAAGTGGCCGACATCAACCGTTCTCTTACCTTCTACCGCGACCTTCTCGGGTTCGCGATTACGCAGTGGTATGGCGATGCGGCCGTCTTCCTCTCCGCCGGCGGCTACCACCACCACATCGGCCTCAACACCTGGCATAGCAAAGGCGCGAGCCCGGCACCCGTCCGTGCCGCAGGCCTCTACCACGTAGCGATCCTCTACCCGACACGCGCCGACCTTGCCATCGTTCTCAAGCGCCTTATCGACGCCGGCTACCCGTTGAGCGGAGCCTCCGACCACGGCGTATCGGAAGCGCTCTACCTCGACGACCCCGACGGCAACGGCGTTGAGCTGTACTGGGACAAGCCGCGGGACCAATGGCCGGTCAACGAGCAAGGAACACTCAACATGGTCTCCGATCGCCTCGATCTTGCAGCGCTTCTCGCGCTGGCTACGGAAGCATCCTGAAAAAATAATGGGAAGGGAAGGAGAGTGACGGTTTCATCTCCTTATCAAACAGGCCGAACACCGTGGATCCGCTGCCTGTCATGGATGCGTAGGTAGCGCCTGCCGCATAAAGCCGGTCTTTCACAGCGCCGATCTCCGGGTGTGCGGCAAACAATGGCTTTTCAAAATCATTGACAAGCAGGCTTCTCCAGCGCGGCACGGGCATCCCGACCATCTCGCGCAGCGAGGGTCGGTTGTCATCGGGCGTGACCTGGCGAAAGGCCCACGGCGTTGGCACGTGAATGCCGGGGTTGACGATGGCGATGCGGTAGCGGTCGAGGGAAAGAGTGACCGGCTCAAGAACCTCCCCGCGGCCCGTCGCAAAAGCCGGTGTGTTGCGAATAAAAAAAGCGCAGTCGCTTCCCAGCTTTGCCGCCATCGACTCCAGGTCCGTATCAGTCGCACCCAGGTTGAATTTACGGTTCAGCAGCACCAGGGTGAACGCAGCATCGGCACTGCCACCACCGAGACCCGCCCCGCTCGGCAAGGCCTTGTGCAGGTGAAGGTGAACTGGCGGGAGATCGGGAAAGGATTGGCGCATCAGGCTCCATGCCTTGGCGCAGCTGTTGTTCTCCGGTGTGATGTCAAGCTCCGCGCCCGACATAGTGAACAGGAACGAACCGTCCGGCGCGGGCACAGCCTCAAGCGCATCATGAAGAGGAATGGGGTAAAAGACTGTCTCAAGGTCGTGAAAGCCATCGGCGCGCCGGCGCATGATGTGCAGGCCGAGGTTGATCTTGGCGTTGGGAAAAACGATCACGAAGTATGCATTGAGTGTGAGCCGTCAGCTCGTTTTCTTGCGGTTGTTGATCTCGTCGCGGATGGCGATGGCGCGGATATAGTCTTCCTGCTCGAGCACCTCGTTGAGAAGGGTCTCCAGGTCCTCAAGCGTCATCGACTTCAGGTTTTCCTTTCCGCCCGACGTGATGGTCGGCTCGTCGTCTTCTTCCTCTTCTTCGGAGGAGCCGGCAGCGCCTTTCTTCTTCTTTGTGGTGCCGGTATCTTCCATCATGATGCCGGCGCTTTCGAGAATATGCTCATAGGTATAGACGGGGCAGCCGAAGCGAACTGCGAGTGCCAGGGCGTCCGAGGTACGTGAATCGATCTCGATCGTATCGTTGTCGGAAGAGCAAACGAGCTTGGAGTAGAAGATGCCTTCCTGCAGGTCAGAGATGACGATCTCGTGCAGCTCGATATTGAAAGCGGTCATGAAGTTTTTCATCAGGTCGTGCGTCAGCGGGCGGCTGGGCTGCATCTTTTCGAGGGCAACCGCGATCGCCTGAGCCTCGAAGCCGCCAATCACGATCGGCAGCCGACGAAGGCCCGCCACTTCTCCCAGCACGACGGCATAGGAATGGGTTTGGGTAATGCTATGAGACAGTGCCACAATTTCCAATTCTATTTTCTTCATACCTGTACGATACTTACAACTTGTTACAAACCTAGTGTTTTTTGGCAATAAGAATGCCACAGCAGGGGCTGTGGCATTCGCTCAATCAACTGATCAGGAAACTCCTTTGACCTTCTTCACGGCATCAAGCAGCTTTGGCACCACTTCGAAAGCATCGCCGACAATGCCGTAGTCCGCCGCCTTGAAGAACGGCGCCTCGGGGTCTTTATTGATGACGACGATCGTCTTGCTTCTATTCACACCGGCAAGGTGCTGGATCGCACCGCTGATGCCAATGGCAATATAAAGGTTGGGGGCAATGGCCACACCGGTTTGTCCAACGTGCTCATTGTGCGGGCGCCAGTGTGCATCCGCAACGGGGCGGCTGCAGGCAAGCGCCGCTCCCAGAACATCGGCCAGGTCTTCAACCATCTTCCAGTTCTCGGGACCTTTCAGTCCGCGACCCGCGCTCACCACAACATCCGCTTCGGTCAGCGCCACCTTGCCACTGGTTTTCGTGCTGCCCGTCACCTTTACTTTCGGGGCGTCCACCGTGGCGTTGAACGCAACCACTTCCGCTGTTCCGTCCGCATCTGTGACCGTGAAGGCATTGGGGTTGAGGGCAATGATCTTTACCGGCGTCGTCACCGACACGTTGGCGAAGGCCTTGCCCGAGAATACGTTCTTGCGCACCACGAATCCGCTGCCCGTTTCCGGAAGCGCCACCGCTCCCGATACGAGACCGGCCTTCAGGCGCACCGACAGCCGCGGTGCGACGGTCTTGCCCGTGCTGTTGTTCGAGAAAACGATCACCGTAGCGCCCGTCTGCGTGGCTACCTGCTCCAGGACCTTTGCATAGACCTGCGCGTCGATGACGGACAGCTGGTCGCCCTGCACCTGGTGGACTTTACGGATGCCCTGCCGGCCCAGCTCCGAAAGGCCGCCCGGGTTGCCAAGCACCACCGCTTCGGCGTCGGTGCCTGACTGCGCCGCGATCTGCGCGCCGTAGCTCGCCGCTTCCAGCGACGCTTTCTTAATATGGCCGTCGATATGATCGATAAATACTAAAACGCTCATTGTTGTTTCGTTGTAGATGTGAACGGATGGCGACCTGCGGCGGTCGCATTTCGAATTCGGTCATCAGATGACGCGGGCCTCTTCGTGAAGCATCCGCACCAGCTCCTCGACGTTATCGGGAGACACCAGCTTGACGCCGGCCTTGGCCGGGGGAAGCCCGAAAGCAGCCACCTGCGTGAGGGCTTCGGTTGCAGCCGGCTCCACTACTTTCAGCGGCTTTGTCCGGGCAGCCATGATGCCCCGCATATTGGGGATGCGGGCTTCGGCCATTCCCTTCTGGCAGCTCACCACCAGCGGCAGCGACGCCTCCAGGGTTTCCTCGCCGCCTTCGATCTCGCGCTTGACGGTGGCCGTCGTGCCCGCGATCTGCAGGCTTGTGGCGAGCGCCACATACGGCATATCCAGGAGCTCGGCAAGCATGCCGCCCACAGAGCCGTTGTTATAGTCAATGGTTTCTTTGCCGGTCAGAACAAGATCGTACCCGCCCGCTTTGGCAATGTCCGCGATCTGCGACGCCACCTGGTACGGATCGGCCGGGTCTGCATTGATGCGGATGGCCTCATCGCCACCAAGCGCCAGCGCCTTACGGATGATCGGCTCCGCGTCGGCGCCGCCAACCGTCACTAAATGGATGCTCGAGCCCGCATCGGCTTCCTTCAGCTCGATGGCGCGCACCAGCGCATACCACTCGTCGTACGGATTGATGATCCACTGAACGCCGGCCTCTGCAAATTTCGTGTTGTTATCGGCGAAAGCTATTTTTGCCGTGGTATCCGGCGTCTTGCTTATACACACCAAAATTTTCATATCTGGAATTTAGGGTTGACTAGTTAGTTGCTTATGCAACTACCTGCAAATATAAGAAAGGCCCTGCGCCAAAAGACATCACTATGGATAGAATTGAACGGCTCCGGCAATTTCTGGAAACCAGCCCGGACGACAGTTTCGTGCAGCACGCGCTCGCCCTCGAATACGTGAAGCTGGGGGACGACAGCCGTGCCCTTGACCTGTTCCGCACGCTGCTTGCGCGCGACGAAACCTATGTGGGCAGCTACTACCACCTCGCCAAATTGCTGGAGCGCACGGGTGATGATGCCGGTGCCGTTGCCGTCTACGAAAAGGGCATGGAGCAGGCCCGCGCCGCCGGTGACAACCATGCGCTAAGCGAGCTCCGCTCCGCATACGAAGACCTCACGTTCTGATTCATCGCCCGTACCTTTTCATCACTCCAAACAACCGCCGTGGCACTTGTCGACAGATTCCAGAACTACACCAGGAGCCACGCTCTCTTCCAGCCGGCAGATCACCTGCTGCTCGCCGTCAGTGGTGGGCTCGATTCAGTTGTCCTGGCCCATCTCTGTCACCGGTGCGGCTTCCGGCTCTCCATCGCCCACGCAAACTTCGGCCTGCGCGGCGCCGAGAGCGAGCGCGATGCCGTCTTCGTCAGCGAGCTCGCCACCTCATTATCTGTTCCGCTTCACACGAAGCGCTTCGACACGAAGCAATACGCGGATGAGCGCAAGGCCTCCATCCAGGTGGCCGCACGGGAGCTTCGCTATGCCTGGTTCCGCGAGCTTGTCGATACACATCGCCTCTCCCGTATTGCCACGGCCCACCACCAGGATGATAACGTCGAGACCGTCCTGATGAACCTCGCCAAAGGCACGGGCATCGCAGGCCTTACAGGCATCGAGCCGCGGGCTGGAAACCTCGTGCGACCCCTCCTGTTTGCCACGCGCGCAGAGCTGGAAGAATTTGCGAAGTCCGCGGGCTTCACCTGGGTGGAGGACAGCAGCAACGTCGACACGAAGTATACCCGCAACCGGTTCCGCGCCGACGTCATCCCCGCACTCGAAGCTGCCATCCCGCAGGCGAGGCATGGCATCGCGGCCACCATCGGGCGCATGCGCGAAGCGGAAACATTATATGCGCAGGCCATTGCTTCACACAAAAAAGACCTCCTCGAAACCCACGGCGCCGAGATCCATCTCCCCGTCCGGAAGCTGCTGAAAAAGGAGCCCCTTGCCACCATCCTGTTCGAGATCCTGCGCGGCTATGGCTTCTCTTCCGCCGGCGCGGCGGAAGCGCAAAAGCTTCTCGATGCCGAAACCGGCCGCTACGTTTGCTCCGACACGCACCGGGTGATCCGCCACCGCGACTGGCTCATCATCGCGCCGGTGGCGGTGGAAGGCCAGAGTGTGATCGTCATTGAAGAAGGGCAGACGCC
>JAQBNP010000107.1 GCA_028288515.1 Flaviaestuariibacter sp.
GATGATCACTCCCGAGGAGGAAACAACTCTTGCCCAGCGGATCAAGATGGGGGACCAGCGGGCCCTCGACAAGCTCGTCCAGGCAAACCTCCGCTTCGTGGTATCGGTGGCCAAACAATACCAGCACCAGGGCCTCTCCCTCAGCGACCTGATCAACGAAGGCAACCTTGGTCTCATCAAGGCCGCCCAGCGCTTCGACGAAACAAAAGGCTTCAAGTTCATCTCCTATGCCGTTTGGTGGATCCGCCAGTCGATCCTCCAGGCCCTCGCCGAGCAGGGCCGCCTCGTTCGCCTGCCGCAGAATAAGATCGGAACCTACAATAAGGCCAACAAGGCTTATATGGCATTCGAGCAGGAGCACGAGCGCGAGCCGTCGACGGAGGAGCTCGCTGACATTCTCGAAATGAGCGAGACCGAGATCAACAATATCTTCCAGAGCAATACCCGCCACACGTCGCTCGATGCACCTGTGCACGAAGCGGAAGACGTGGCCATGGGCGACCTTCTCGAAGGAAGTGACGATACCGACGATGATGTGATGAAAGATTCACTGCGGGCCGAGATCCGCCGCGTGCTCAAATCCCTGTCGCCGCGCGAAGCCGAGATCGTGAATGCTTACTTTGGCCTCGACGGAGAGAACGGCACGACGATCGAGCAGATCGGCCAGAAATACGACCTGACCAAGGAGCGCATCCGCCAGATCAAGGAGCGCGCCATCAAGCGTTTGCAGAAGGCCCGCTATAGCAGCGCGCTGAAGGCTTACCTTGGATAAGGATCCAAACAACTCAATTGCAGCCCCGGTCACAAGCCGGGGCTGTTTTGTTTATTTTTGCGTCATGAACCGATTCACGGTCTTCCTGGCGCTTGCCATCCTTCTCCTTTCCTGTGAGAAAACCATCCACCTCGAGCTCGAGACCGTTCCGCCAAAGATCGTTGTGGAAGGCACCATCGAGAACGGCGGCCACCCGCTTGTCATCCTGACCCGATCGCAAGCCTACTTTGCGCGGATCACGCCGCAGCAGCTGGCGGCGAGCTTTGTTCATGGCGCCACCGTCACGATCGCAACGGGGGCGCGCGTCGATACCCTGAAGGAATACGCCGTCCCATTGGCGCCGGGTTTCTCTCTATCCTATTACACATCCGACAGCGCGCGCCTGGCCAGCGCCATTACCGGCCAGCTTCAAACCTCCTATGCACTTCGTATCGAAAGCGAAGGCAGTGTCTATACGGCCACAACGACAATCCCCGGCTACCACAAGCGCCTCGACTCCATCTGGTACCAGCCGGTCACGGGAGATACGAGCGGCCGCCAGGTACTTGTGTATGTCCGGGCTGCCGATGCGCCTGGCTTCGGCGACTATGTCAGGTACTGGACGAAGCGCAACAGGGAGCCGTACTTGCCCGGTTTTACGTCTGTATACGACGACCTCGTGATCGACGGCACGACATACAACCTCGCGGTAGAGCCCGGTATCGATCGCAATTCAGACGACAACAGCTTCGCCAGCCGGGCCTTCAAAAAAGGCGACACTGTTACACTCAAGCTAAGCGGCATCGACAAAGCGACGTATGATTTTTGGCGTACGATGGAATACACGTATGCATCAATTGGCAACCCTTTTTCCACGCCCGTACGCGTGTTGAGCAACGTGAGCGGTGGGGCACTCGGCTATTTCGGCGGCTATGCCTCGCAGTACCGGTCCATCATCATTCCGCGCTGACGATCTTTTACAGTTCAGTACCGCATCAGGTCATAAATTTGACACCAATTCTTTCATCGAATGGACACCACAACTCCAGAACAGGTTCAGCTTCTTATCATCGGATCCGGGCCGGCCGGCTACACAGCGGCAGTCTATGCGGCGCGTGCCAATCTCAAGCCGGTTCTCTACCAGGGCATTCAACCCGGCGGCCAGCTCACGATCACCACGGAAGTCGAGAACTACCCGGGCTTTCCCGACGGCGTCCAGGGACCGGAGCTGATGATCCACTTCGAAAAGCAGGCAGCCCGCATGGGCGCCGACCTGCGCTATGGACTCGCCACCAAAGTAGACCTTACGCAGCAGCCCTACAAAGTCTGGATCGATGAAGAAAAGATCATCGAAACAAACGCCATCATTATCGCCACAGGTGCCTCGGCCAAATGGCTCGGTATCGAAAGCGAGCAAAGGCTTAACGGGTACGGCGTCAGCGCCTGCGCGGTTTGCGACGGCTTCTTCTTTCGTGGCAAAGAAGTGGCGATCGTCGGTGCCGGAGACACGGCCGCGGAAGAAGCCCTATATCTTTCCAAGCTTTGCTCGACCGTGCATATGATCATCCGCCGCGATGAGATGCGCGCCAGCAAGATCATGCAGGACCGTGTCAAGGCAACCCCGAATATTAAGATCTACTGGAATTCCGAGACCGACGAGATCATTGGCGACAAGGCGGTTGAAGCCGTGCGCCTGAAGAACGGCAAGAGTGGCGAAACAACCCAGATCCCCATCAAAGGTTTTTTTGTCGCGATCGGTCACCAGCCAAACTCCGACATCTTCAAAGGCTTTCTGGACATGGACGAGGCTGGGTATATCCAGACGGTTCCCGGTACTGCCAAGACCAATATCGAAGGTGTCTTTGCTGCCGGCGACGTGCAGGACAAGATCTATCGGCAGGCCGTGACAGCGGCCGGCAGCGGCTGCATGGCAGCCCTCGACGCCGAGCGCTATTTATCCGAAAAAGGCTTGCACTAAGCTTGGCTTTGCGTTAAATTGCCGTATGACGGAGACGATGACCATCTCGCTTCGGGGCCTTCGCTTTTTTGCACGGCATGGCTGGCATGGTGATGAGCGCCTGACCGGCAATGAGTTTGTGGTGGACGTACACCTGGAGAGCGCAGCTCACGCGTCAGGCGACTCACTGGAACAGACAACCGATTATGTCCGCGCCCACGAGATCATCGCCGGTGAGATGGCCCAGCCGCGGCGCCTTCTTGAAACACTTGCCCACGCAATTGCCGCCGCACTTGAAGTTGAGTTTCCGAACGTTCGCTCGCTCACCGTCGGCATTCAAAAATTAACAGCAGCCATACCCAACTTCAGCGGGTCTGTCGGCGTCACATATACAAAGACTACCGGATGACCAGGTTATTGTCGATCCTTTTACTGGCGTGTACGCTGTCCACTTTTGCCCAATCGGAAGCGGAGTGGATCAAAAAAGCGGACGCTGCTGAGGCGGCGCTGAACGAAAGTGGCGCCTTCGAGGCATTCAAGCAGGCGATCCGCATCAATCCGAATAATTTCTACGCACAGTGGAAATCGAGCGAGCTCTGCAGCCGCCTCGGTAAGCGACAGCCGACGAAAGACCAGCAGCAGGCATTTTACAATGCGGGCAAGACTTATGCTTCCAACGCGATCCGGATCAACCCGGCGGCTGCAGATGGCTATTACGCGATGGCCGTCGCCATGGGCCGTCTCGCGCTGACGCAGTCAGGAAGGGAACGCATCAAATCAGTCAAAGACATTCGCAGCTATGCGGAAAAGGCGATCCGGATCAACCCGCGGCATGGCCGGTCCTGGCACGTGCTGGGCAAATGGCATTACGAGGTAACCAACCTTGGCTTCTTCGAAAAGGCGGGACTGAAGATCATCTATGGAGGACTGCCCCCGGCGTCATTGCAGGAGAGTATCCAGTGCTACGAAAAGGCAAAACAGTTCGAGCCTATATTCGCCCTCAATTACCTCGAGCTTGCGAAAGCGTACCGTCGGAACGACCAGAAAGACAAGGCCATCGAGCTCCTGCGCAAGCTGCCGTCGATCCAGAACAAAACCGCCGACGACGCGCATATCAAGTCGGAAGGGGCGAAGCTTCTCAAGGAGCTGCTCGAAGACTAGATGACGCGTGCCCTCCAGCGACCGCTTCGGATATACAGCCAGGAGAGCACGAACAGGATCGTCCAGTAGATCAGCTCCGACATCCACGCCCAAACGATCGATAGATGATAATATTCCAGCACGAGGAGCACATATGTGCAATAGCCGACCAGTGCCGCCAATTCGATCAGGAAGGTAAACCGGCTGTTTCCTGTTCCCGTTACCGAATTGAGCCAGACCGTTGAGAAGGACATGAGGACCATCGCGAACGAAACGACACGCACCACCGGGATCCCGGCCTCGATAAACGTTCCTTGCAAACCGTAAATAGACAAGTAGCCTCCCGGGAACAGGTTCAAAAAACAGAACACGACCAGCGCAAGCCCGACACTGATGCGGACGATCTTGTGGATCAGGCCGACCACCTCGTCTGAGCGCCCCTGGCCAATGACGTTACTGACCATGGCGTTGGCCGTCGATGCGAAAGCCCAGATAAACACGCCGAAGAATCCAAAGATATTCCGCATCGTGTTGGAGACGGCCAGGCCGGTCTGCCCGCTGTTGCGCTCGATCAATACGTAAAAGAAGAACCAGCTGACGATGCTGATGGCATGTTGAAACACCAGCGGCCCGGCCATTCGAGCGATCGAGCGGATAACGACCTTTTCGAACCGAAAACCGCGGAACAAAGAAAATTGCCGGTCGATCCCCTTCATGCGGATGACGACGAAGATCACGAACATGCCCATGAACTCGGCGATGATCGATGCATAAGCGGCGCCATTGAACCCGAGCGCGGGCAGCCCCAGCGCGCCAAAGATCAGGAGATAATCGAACAGCACATTACAGACCGCTTCGGCAAGAGTGCCGGCTACGAGGAAGCGGCTTTGGTTTGTGCCAACCAGCAGCGCGTTTCGCATCTGGTACACATACAGGAAGGGGAGGCCCCAGATCCGGATGCGGAGGAAGCGGACGGCCTGCTCGCTTGTCTGCGGATCATGCACGAACGCGCGCAGTACGGACGGGGCGATGAAGTAGGTGACCAGCAGCCCGATCACAGCGATGGACATGGAAATGAGGATGCCCTGGTGAAAGATCGTGCCGATGGCACCCGGGCGATTTTCTCCGGCCCGCCGCGAGATGAGCGCCTGCAGGCCGTTATTGAGCCCGTAGCCGATGCTTGAGAAGATGAGGTAGTACACGCCCGTAATGCTCGCCACTGCAAGCGCCTTTTCGCTGACGTGCCCCAGGAAAATATTGTTGATGATGAAATTGATATTCGGCACGAGCAGCGCCAGGCTGATGGGCAGTGCGATCCTCAGGATCTGCCTGTACGAAATGTCGAGCTGCAAGCTGTTGGCCATGGCGAAAACCTGCAATCTACCCCAAATCATTTTGCGGGCAATGGACTGTCGAATTGCTTACTTTGCAAAAAAAGAACGACGGGTGAAACCAGTATTTGATATCGCCGGTGAGGCTGGAAAAACGGACGCGGTGCTTTGCGAGTGGGGCGAAACCTATTGCTGCGTGGCAGCCTATGACCGGGAAGCCGGCATCCTCCACAGCCTCCGCTACTTTACGCTGGAAGGCAAGGCATCTGTGTGGGAGGTCAACGCCGTTCTTGATGCGCTCCAGGACCTGGGCGGAGCCGACATGCCGCTGATCCTGTGTGCCGCCTTTCCCGAGGCAGTGCTCGTTCCTAAAAAATTTTACTCCGCGGACGCTCCCTATCTCCCGGTCATCCACGATAGCCCGGGGCAGCCATTGGCCGACCATGTGGGGGAATGGCAGCTGGTCAATACCTACGCTGTCCCTGCCCTTATCCGGGACGGCGTTGCCGCGCGTTTTTCATCGGTGCGTTATTACCATGCGTTCACGCCCTGCCTCAAGGTCTATAACGGTATAGCGGAACCGGACCAGGTGGACCTCCATTTTTCTCCGTCGCAGTTCCGGCTTGTGGTGAAGCGGGGCGGGCAGCTGGTGCTTGCGCAGATGTACCGCTACCAGGCGCCGCTTGACGTGGTCTACTACCTGTTGAAGATCTTTGGCGAGCTGGGGCTGCCGCGGGACCAGACGGTGGTGGTCGTATCAGGCCTTGTCGAGGAGAGCTCGGGTTTGTACAGCGAGCTGCACCAGTTCGTTCCCGACCTTCGTTTCGCTCCATCGCCCACGATCTCTTTGCAAAGCGACCAGCCCGCCCATTTCTTCACCTCACTTTCCAACCTCGCCGCATGCGCATCATAAGCGGATCTCTTGGCGGCCGGCGCATCAACCCGCCCGCTCATATGCCTCATACCAGGCCCACGACCGACCTTGCCAAGGAAGGGCTCTTCAATATCATCCAGAACAGCCTGGACTTCGAAGAGCTTAAGACGCTCGACCTGTTTGGCGGTACGGGCTGCATCAGCTATGAGCTGGCGTCCCGCGGTGTACCTGACCTGACCCTTGTCGAAAAGGACCCGGCCATGTTTGCGTTCATCAGGAAGACGGCCGACGAACTGAAGCTGTCCAATGTCAAGGTCGTTCGCTCAGATGTGTTCAGGTATATCGATGAATGCCGCGAGCGCTATGATTTCATTTTTGCCGGTCCCCCTTATGCCCTTCAAACGATCGATGAGCTGCCAAAGCGGATCTTCGAAAAAGGACTACTTACTGAAGGGGGCTGGTTCATCCTGGAGCATACGCCGCGCAATCACTATGAAACCTTCCCCGGTTTTCGCTGGGCCCGCAATTACGGCACGACCATCTTCTCCCTATTCGTGAATGAAACACCTGCTACCGATGCGTAAGAAAGAAGCCCGCAAGCTGTTCATGGAGAAGAGGGATGCCGTGACGGATTCCGAGCAACTGAAGTGGGACGACCTCATCCTGATCCAATTCCAGTCCATCGAAGTACCCTTTATTTCAAATGTGCTGAGCTTTTATTCGATCCCTGAGAAGAAGGAGGTGAGCACGTTTGCGATCACTGAATACCTGCGTTTTCGAAACCCGTCCCTGGAGGTCGCCTACCCGCGCATGGACATTCCGCATACACGCATGGATGCCGTTGTCAGCCATGCGGACGAGGCCTTTGCAGATAACGAGTTCGGGATCACCGAGCCCATTGGTAACGAGATCATTGACCCCGCGGATATTGAGCTGGTGCTGGTGCCGCTGCTGGCCGTCGACCGGCGCGGACACCGTGTCGGGTATGGAAAAGGGTATTATGACAGGTTCCTTGCCAGCTGCGATCCGCACTGCCTGAAGATCGGCCTGTCGTACTTTGAGCCGATCGACGCCCTCGAGGACGCCGCCGCTTATGACATACCTTTGGACCTTTGTATCACGCCACAACAGGTGTATGTTTTCTAACTGGTTCCTCAAGTCCTTTCGCGTTCTTCTCCTGCCGTTTGCCGTCCTGTTTTGGGTGGCGGTGCTGGTGCGCAACTGGCTCTATGACCGGCAGATCCTGAAGGCCACATCTTTCGGGCTTCCCCTTATCTGTGTCGGCAACCTCTCCGTTGGTGGCACCGGGAAATCGCCCATGGTCGAATACCTGGTGGCCCGGCTCAAGGGCCGGTTTCGCGTGGCGACGCTCAGCCGCGGGTATAAGCGCAAGACGAAAGGGTATGCCCTGGCCGCCCCCGGGACGACCGCCCTGGACATCGGCGATGAGCCGATGCAATTCCACCGCAAATTCCCGGATGTGCCGGTGGCCGTCGGAGAGGAGCGCCTTGTTGCGATCCCCCAGCTGCTCCATGATAAGCCGGCCACACAGGCGATCATCCTGGACGATGCGTTTCAGCACCGGCCGGTTGAGGCGGGCCTCAATATCCTGCTAACCGAATATGCGAACCTGTATACGCGCGACTTCTTCCTGCCGACCGGCGACCTCCGTGACCAGCGCCGCAGCGCCCGCCGCGCGCACCTGATCATTGTCACGAAATGCCCTCCCACGCTTGACGAAGGCGAGAAGGCGGCGGTCGTCCGGGAGCTGGCGCCCCTTCCAACACAGAAGGTTTTCTTTATGTGTATCGCCTATGGGACGGCCTACCACCTTGTCACGAAACAGCATACCTATATCACTGACGACACGGAGGTACTTCTCGTCACCGGCATCGCCAACCCGCGGCCGCTGAAAAGCTTTCTCGAGGAGCGTGTCCAGAGCTATCATATGCTTCATTATGGAGACCACCATATCTTCACCATCGACGACTGGACCGAGATCACGGAGCGCTTTGCCCGCATGGAAAGCCCGAAAAAGCTGATCCTCACCACGGAAAAGGATGCGACGCGCCTTCTGAAATTCGAGAGCGAGATGGGTGAGCTGCCGCTGTGCGTGCTTCCGATCGAGCACCAGTTTTTATTTGGGGAGGGAACAGGATTTGATAGTATCGTAGCCAGATTTATTCAAGATTTTAAACAGCCCGGAGATTATGGGACGGAAAAACGGAAAGAAAACTAAAGAAAAGGAAACCCGCGGTGGCGGTGGCCAGGGCGACACATACCAGGGTCGCCTGGAGATCACACGGTCGGGGATGGGGTTTGTGGTCGTTGAAAATATGGAAACGGATATCCTCATCCGCCCGAACGATTTCAATACGGCGCTCCACGGTGATACCGTGCGGGTGCGCGCTGTGCCGGCTCGTGAAGGGAAGCGTATGCAGGGCGAAGTGGTGACGGTTCTCGAACGCAAGCAGTCCGAGTTCATCGGCCGCCTGCAGATGAACAAGGGGTTCGCTTTTTTCGTGGCCGACACCGAGCGAAAGGTCCCCGATATTTTTGTCCCTGAGTCCAATTTCAATGGGGCGGTCGACAACGACCGCGTCGTGGTGCGTGTCAGCTCCTGGGAGAGCGGGCAGGGCAAGAGGCCTGTTGGTACCGTTGTCAATGTGCTGGCTGCCGAAGACGTAAACGATGCGGCCATGAAGGAAATCCTGCTGCAGATCGGCTTCGCGCTTGGCTTCGATGATGACGTGCTGGAAGATACGGCCCGCATTCCGGACATCATCCCGGATGAGGAGATCGCCCGCCGCAAAGACTTCCGCAAGATCCTCACGTTCACGATCGACCCGGTTGACGCCAAGGATTTCGACGACGCTCTTTCCATCCGTGTCCTGAAAAACGGCAATTACGAGATCGGTGTGCACATCGCCGACGTCAGCCATTATGTTGAGCCCGATACCGCCCTCGAC
>JAQBNP010000114.1 GCA_028288515.1 Flaviaestuariibacter sp.
CCGCCGCTACACGCAGTTCACCAGCGCCAATGGGAAGAATACGAAATACACGCCGCTTAAGGCAGGCGTCGCATATTATATGTTCGTGTACGGCGACCGGCTCAATACCGTGAACGCCGCCGGCCCGAACAATACCGTCATCAGCGCAACGGGCACGCTCCTGACCGGTGATCAGCTGTATACCACAAGCTCCGCCAACCCGCTGAGCGGGGTCACCGGGCGGTACACAATGCTCGGAAACCCGTTCGCTTCACCGATCGATTGGACAACGATCCCTCGTACCAATCTCGCCAACACATTCTGGGGCTGGGATCCCAACCTGAGCAGCACCGGCGGCTATGTCACCGTGAGCTCGTCGGCCACGATCACCCTGATCTCTCCCTTTACCGGGTCGGTCGGCCTGAACCAGTATATTCAGCCGGGCCAGGGCTTCTTTGTCCGCACCACGGCGGCCTCGCCGACCATGACCATCCGCGAGCAGGATAAAGTCTCCAACTTCAATGCGAACGCGTTCCGCGTGCAGGCCAACAGCATTCCCCTGATCGCTGTTAACCTGATGTACGGCTCTGCCGGATCCCGTGTCATGACCGATGGGGCGCTGCTGGCCTTCGACCCCTCATTCCGCAAGGGCATCGGAGCGGAGGATGCTTCGAAACTGATCGGCAACGGTGAGTCCGTCAGCCTCGTAACCGAGGCCGAGGTCCTGAGCATCGATGGCCGGCCGCTCCCCGCGCAGGATGATACCGTGCAGATGCACCTTGGCCGCCTCACGCGCCAGCAGTACACGCTTCAGATCTTCGGCAGCGCCCTCGATACGGCACATGTGCAGCCCTACCTCGAAGACCGCTACCTGAAGACCATCGTTCCGCTTGTGCTGAACGATACGAACTGGATCGATTTCGAAGTGATCGCGGGCAATGCCGCTTCGTCTGACAGCACACGTTTCCGCCTGTTGTTCAAGCCGACGGCGAGCAACGGCGTTACCGTCAACCTGGTGGCAACCAAACAGAATGCAACCGCTACGCTCGACTGGCAGATCAGCAACGAGTCCGGCGTACAGAAATACAAGATCGAGCGCTCCGCAAATGGCACCTCCTTCACTTCTTTGACAGAGGTGACGGCAACGGGCGCGACAAGCTATCGCTATGTTGACCAGAACCCGCTCACCGGCAAAAACTATTACCGCGTCCTGCCCGTTTATGGCAATGGCAGTTCGTTCGCGAGCGGTATCGTGCTGCTGAATATGGACGTGGTGTCGCCGGTCGTTACAGTGTTCCCGAACCCAGTCCGGAGCACGAATTTCACCCTCCGGGTGACGAGCCTCCCGGCAGGCCGTTACCGACTGGGCTTGTTCGGAGGGGACGGAAGGGCCGTCTATAGTGAGACAATCGAGCATACTGCCGGTCTATTCACCCGCTTTGTCGATTTGCGGGCAAAATTACCAGCAGGTATGTATTACTTGCGTCTTGAATCGGAGAGTGGGGTATACCAGGAAAAGATTTTGATCCAATAGGACGAGAACAACACAGAGGACTACAAATGCGTAAACTGATCGTGATAGCAGCACTGCTGGTGACCGGTTTTGCCTCATACGGGCAGACACCGACGGACACCTTACCGGGCGACCCGGGCGGTCTCTATATTTACACGATCCAGAATATGAGCTTTGGCGCGTTTTCGCATGGCAACAATGGCGGAACCGTGAGCGTCACGCCGGCGGGTATCCGCTCGGCAACAGGCGACGTCCTTCTGCTCAATCTTGGCTTTCAATATTACAATGCGGTTTTCGAGCTGGAGGCTGCCCCGGGCGCCATCATATCGGTCATTAACGGTCCCGATGTGGTTCTGACCGGCAGTAACGGCGGTTCCATGACCCTTCATATCGGCAGCCACGACCCTGTCACACCATTCAGCACCGTTGTGCAGCCACCTGGCCGGACAGAGATCAGGTTTGGCGGCACGCTCACGATCGGGAATGCCGCCACCTCGCCGCCCGGTGTGTACTCCGGAAGCTTTTACATCATGTTCAACCAGGAATGAAGCAGGCTCGGACGATAGCCGCCTCACCTTTTTTCCGGATCTTCTCGGTACGGATCTTCCTGTGTGCTCTTCTTGCCCTGTTCTTTCTTTTCCTTTCGACGTCGGCACATGCCCAGCCCAGCGCGCCAGGCGACGGCGAGCTCGCAGACTCGTCCGACAATGTCGATGAGGATGAAACGACGGTCGTGCTGACGGTCCGGCAGCTCGGCAGCTGCGAAGTGGCAGCCGTGATTCAAAAGGAAGAAGCCTATCTCTCCGTCAAAGAAGTTTTCAATTTTCTCAAGATCAAGGTCTTCGCCACATCCAACAATGATTCCGTCAGCGGCTACTTCCTCAACCCCGCCAACCGGTACAGCGTCGACAAGATAAACAACCGTGTCACCTTCAACGGCAAGGTATACGACCTCAAGCCGGGCGAGCTGCTCCGGACTGACGCCAACCTTTTTCTCAAATCATCCTATTTCAACGACATTTTCGGGCTCGAATGCAAGTTCGATTACCGAAGCCTGTCGATCACCCTCAGCACGAAGCTCGATCTGCCGGCCATTAAGGAAATGCAGAACGAGCAGATGCGCCTCAATATGCGTCAGCTGCGCGGTGAGCGCAAAGTGGACACGACGATCGCGCGCGATCGGTCCCTGCTCCATATCGGCATGGCCGACTGGTCACTCACCAACAGCCAGCGCTTCAAGGAGTACTCGGAAACGCGACTGGACCTGAACCTGGGCGGCATGGTTGCCGGCGGCGAAACCAACGCGTTCCTTTCCTACAACAGCGGACAGAAGTTCGACTGGGCACGCCAGTTCGTGCGGTGGCGCTATGTGAATAATGCCAACAAGCTCCTGCGGCAGGTGGCCCTGGGCACCGTTTATACCAATTCGACCTCCACGTTGTTTGGCAACCTCACGGGCATCCAGCTCAGCAACACACCAACCGTGTACCGCCGGTCTTTCGGCACCTATCGCCTCAGTGACAATACGGAGCCGGGATGGACGGTGGAGCTGTACGTGAACAATATTCTGATCGACTATACGAAGTCCGACGCATCCGGTTTCTTTACGTTCAATGTTCCGCTCGTGTACGGCTATTCCGCCGTTAAGCTGCGTTTTTACGGGCCCTGGGGCGAGGAGCGGACCAAAGAGCAGGTCGTCAACATCCCGTTCAATTTTCTGCCGAAAGGGGAGTTCGAATACAACCTGACGGCCGGTGTGGTCGACGATTCGCAAAAGAATAAGTTCTCGCGCCTGAACCTCAATTACGGCCTGTCTAGCCGGCTCACCGTGGGCACCGGCGTCGAATACCTGTCAAGCATTGATTCGGGAAAATTCATGCCGTTCGTCAATGCGTCGCTGCGGCTTGGCTCGGGCCTGATGATCACGGGCGAGCATAACTACGGCGTCCGCTCGCGTGCGCTCGTGAAGTACCAAACACAGTCAAGCATCCAGATCGAAGCTAGCTATACAAAATACGCGGCAGGCCAAACGGCGATCCGCCAGGGCAAGCAGCAGCCCTCGAAATATGAAGAAGAACGCAAGGTGTCGGCCATCTTCCCAATTCGCCTGAAGCGATTCCTGGCCTTTTCCCGTATGAGCTACTCGGAGCTCCAGATCGCCGGCGTCACCCAGCGCAACACGGAAATGCTGTTCTCCGGCAACGTGCGGAAAGTAGGTGTCAACGTGACCACAACGAGCACGTTCACCGATCCGAAGCGCGCCCTGATCTTTACGGATTTCGCACTAAGCTTCCGGATGCCTCACGGGATCCGCGTCACGCCGCAACTGCGGTACGAGTGGCAGAAGGGCAATGCCCAGCAGGTCAAGGCGGAATTCGAAAAAGCATTCACCAACCGCGGCTTCCTCAACGTCATCTACGAGCGAAACCTCCTGCAGCGATCGGGCTACATTTCGGTCGGACTCCGGTACAATTTCTCCTTCGCGCGTACCGGCATCACGGTTGTCCGCAGCAAGACGACGACGCTCGCCGTTGCTTCTGCAAGCGGCAGCTTATTGTACAGCGACAAGATGCATTACCTGCGGGCGAGCAACCAGTTCAGCCAGGGTCGCGGTGGCATCGTCCTCCAGGCCTTCCTCGACTATAACGATAATGGCAAACCGGATAAAGGCGAGCCCAAGGTCAACGGCCTCAAGGTGAAGGTGACCGGTGGACAGATCGAGCACAACCGCCGCGACTCGGTCATTTCCGTTGCCGGCCTCGAGGCCTATGCGAACTATGTCGTCGAGGTGGACCAGTACAGCTTCGATAACATCGGCTGGCAGATCCGCAACCCGGTCATCAGCATCACGGTTGAGCCGAACCATTTCCAGTTTATCCAGGTACCGATCCGCGTGGTCGGCGAAGTGTCGGGAACGGTTTGGTTCGAAGCCGAGAAAGGAACCAACGGCCTGGGTCGCATGATCGTCAATTTTTACAATGAACAAGGAAAGCTAGTCGGCAAAACGCTGACCGAGTCCGATGGCTTCTTCAGTTTTGTCGGGCTCCCGGCAGGCACCTATACCGCCCGGGTTGACGACGATCAGCTTGCGCAGCTCAACATGAAGACCCACGACGTAGCTCCCGTTACGTTTACCCTGAAGCACACCGAAGAGGGCGACCTCGTCGAAGGGTTGCGCCTGGTGATCCAGCCCAAGCCGTCCGCTTCGAAAGCAAAAGGCGACGGCAGCGACTAGCTTGCGCTGGACGCGGTGCTCCCAGGCGGCCGCCATTATTTATTGCCCGGTTCCACGGTTCGTCATTTCCTGCTTATCTTGCACCACTTGTTTTAACCAAAACCTATTAAATTGAAGCAAATGGATTTTAAGCAAATTCAGGAGTTGATCCGCCTGGTCAACGAATCGAATCTTGGAGAAGTAACGGTTGAGCAAAAGGACTTTAAAATCACGATCCGCCAGAAGGAAGAACAGATAACGCAGGTGGTTTCCGCCTCCATGCCGCAAATGCAGTACGCCATGCCGCAGATGCAGGCTCCCCAACAGCAGGCTGCTCTCCCGGCGTCGGCTCCAGAGGCCCCCGCCGCTGCTGCGCCCTCCAATACCATTACGATCAAGAGCCCGATGATCGGCACGTTCTACCGCCGGCCATCTCCCGACAAACCCATTTTCGCCGAGGTTGGCGACGAGGTGTCCCCGGGTAAAGTGGTGTGCATCATCGAAGCGATGAAGCTGTTCAACGAGATCGAAAGCGAAGTCAAAGGCAGGATCGTCAAGGTACTGGTCGAAGACGCGTCGCCCGTTGAATATGATCAGCCCCTGTTCCTCGTTGAGCCTGCATAACCCGTCACGAGGCTGGCCCGGATCGCTTCCGCCTTCCGCGCCGCCGCCTAACTCAAACTAGTCACATGTTCAAAAAAGTATTGATCGCGAACCGCGGCGAAATTGCGTTGCGTGTCATTCGCACCTGCCGCGAGATGGGCATTAAGACCATCGCCGTTTATTCCACCGCAGATAAGGACAGCCTCCATGTCAAATTTGCCGACGAGGCAGTTTGCATCGGCAAGCCGCAAAGCGCAGATTCATACCTCAATATCCCACACATCATGGCGGCCGCCGAGATCACCAACGCCGACGCCATCCACCCGGGGTACGGCTTCCTGGCCGAGAACGCAAAATTCTCCCAGATCTGCGCCGACCACGGGATCAAATTCATCGGACCGACGCCCGACATGATCAACCGGATGGGAGACAAGATCTCCGCGAAGGAAACGATGATCGCCGCCGGTGTACCGGTCATCCCGGGTAGCGAAGGCCTGCTCGGCAGCCTCGACGAGGCCCGCAGCCTCGCCAAGGACATGGGCTTTCCCGTCATCCTCAAAGCAACTGCCGGTGGTGGCGGAAAGGGCATGCGCGTCGTTTGGTCGGACGGTGAAATGGAGAAAGCCTATTCGACTGCCAAGGCGGAAGCCGCCGCGTCCTTCAAGAACGATGGCATCTACATGGAGAAGTTCGTTGAAGAGCCACGCCATATCGAGATCCAGGTTGCCGGCGATCGATTCGGCACGGTCTGCCACCTCAGTGAGCGCGACTGCTCCATCCAGCGCCGTCACCAGAAGCTCGTGGAAGAATCGCCCTCGCCGTTCATGACGCCAGAGCTCCGCTACAAGATGGGCGAGGCTGCAAAAAAAGCTGCCGCCGCCATCAATTACGAGAGCGTCGGAACAATCGAGTTCCTGGTCGACAAGCATCGCAATTTCTATTTCATGGAAATGAACACGCGCATCCAGGTGGAGCACTGCGTGACGGAGGAAGTGATCAACTTCGACCTGATCAAGGAGCAGCTCAAGATCGCCATGGGTGAGCGCATCTCAGGTAGGGATTATGAGCCAACGATGCACGCCATCGAATGCCGCATCAACGCTGAAGATCCCTATAACGATTTCCGCCCCTCACCAGGCCGCATTACGGTCCTTCACCAGCCCGGCGGCCACGGCGTCCGCGTCGACAGCCACGTGTATGCCGGCTACGTGATCCCGCCGTATTACGACTCCATGATCGGCAAGCTGATC
>JAQBNP010000136.1 GCA_028288515.1 Flaviaestuariibacter sp.
GCCTCAACAGCTGGGAGGAAAACGAGATCGGCGGTTACGAGATCTTTCTGAAAGATTACCGGCAAATGGATGCCGTCGCAACGTCCATCTTCAGCGACGCCTCTTTCCCGCAGCTATGGGAAACGAAAACAACGCGCGAGGTCTACCCCAATATCTTCGACTGGCTCAATATCGTTGCCAATAACGGATCCATCCTGATCGTCATCGTTTCCATCATCGTCATCATCAACTTCATCACCTGCCTCATCATCCTGGTGCTGGAGCGCGTCCGGATGATCGGCATCCTCAAGGCGGTCGGCGCAAGCAATTGGACGATCCAGCGGGTCTTCATCTACCACTCGGCGCTGATCACCGTCGCCGGCATTCTCATGGGCACCGCCATCAGCCTCGGTCTCATCTGGCTGCAGCAATCAACCGGTTTCGTGCACCTCAAAGAAGCGGAGTATTATATGGATACGGCGGCTGTAAAGATCGACTGGCAGCAGGTTGCCACGGTGGTTGGAGGAACGCTCCTGCTGTCCCTGCTGGTGCTGCTGATCCCGTCATTGCTGGTTCGGCGCATCCAGCCGATCCAGGCCATCCGGTTCAAGTAAGGTGTGACAGGATGATCCCCGTCGCCACGGCCGCATTCAGGGATTCGGCGTCACCAACGCGCGGGATGGTCAGGGTCGAAGCCGCCCGCGCCAGCAGCCCGGGGCGCAGCCCTTTCCCTTCATTGCCGATCAGCAGGATCGCTCTTTCAGGTCGGCCAACAGCGGACAGCGGCACGCCATCAAGAGCGGCCGCGAGTACCGGCACGCGCTGCCGGTCAAGCCAGGTCTCCTCTTCATCATACCAGACGTTGACGCGGGCAATACTGCCCATGGTAGACTGCACCACCTTTGGGTTGTAGAGGTCGGCACAACCGCCACTGCAGACAATGTCCCGCACCCCGAACCAGTCGGCGATGCGGACGATCGTTCCGAAGTTTCCCGGATCCTGTATGGTGTCGAGATAGAGCGTGATGCCGGGACCGGCAACGGGTTCGGCCGCTTCCTGCTGCCGTGCAACCAGCACGACCTCGTTGGGCGTCTGCAGCTGAGAGATCCGCTGAAGCTCTGTTTCGGTGACCGGCTCGACCACAGATTGCACGGACGACGGGAGGTTGCCGTTGCGATCGATCCAGGGCTGTGTGGCATAGATCCCCACCACCCGGGCGGGCATAAGCGCGACGAGCTCGGCCGCGATCTTCGGGCCTTCCGCAAGGAACAGGCCCTGCTCGCGGCGCTGTTTTTTTGCGGATAAACTTTGAATATCTTTGAGCACCTTTTTACTCAGCATCGAAATCGCGTCCTTTTTAAAATAAATGTTTTGGCAGCAAACGTATCGAAACGATCTGAAACTATCCTTCTTGTTGCCGCTCTCCTTCTTTTTTTCACTTCCTGCTCCGTTGTGCGCGACTACCCCGCCAAGCCATTCGTATACCAGACCGATATCCTTGTGCAGGGAAACCTCGCAAAAGCAGAGCGTGCCACCCTCGAAAGCCGGCTGAACGAGCAGCTCCACGACAGCATCGGCGTGCGGCGCGTACAGAAGCTGATCGGCTTTGATAACGGGCCAAAGCTTTTTTACTCGGTCCTGAAGAACCCGCCTGTTTACGACAGCATTCATGCCGACCAGTCGATCGGCTTCATGCGCGCCCTCCTGCATGCCCAGGGCTACTACCGCGACTCGATCCGCTATGACGCGCGCATCAAGGCTGTCGGCGACGAGCAGCGCACATACGTGACGTTTTATGTAATGCCCGGCAAGCTGTTCAGGCTCGATTCGGTACGGTTCAACCTCAATGACAGCCTGCTCCAGGACAGCCTCCCGGTGCACGCCAGGTCAATGGACACGCTGCAGCTGATCACTGAAGCATCGCTGAAAGAGTCCCTCATCAAGAAAGGCGACCCCTTTGCAAAGCCGCAGATCTCGGCGGAGTTTGACCGCCTCACAAACGTCTATCGAAACAACGGCTACCTGCGTTTTACACGGGAAGGACTGCTTGCCGTGTGGGATACAGTCGGCGTCGCCCTGCTGAGGCCGACCTTCGACCCGTCGGAACAGGCCGCCCTCTTCGAGGCCTTGCAGAAGCGCCGCGAAAACCCGGTGGCCGACATCGAGGTGAGGCTCCGACCGACCAGCGACACGTCACAGCTCGTCCGCTACCGTATCGGGAACGTGACCATCTACCCGGATGTCACGGCAGATACGATCCCCGGCACTGCAACACACAGGCTTTACCGCGATTACAATCTCGTTTCCTACACGCGCATGTTCAAGCCGAAAGTGATTGCAGAAAACGTCTTCCTGCACCGCGGGGACCTGTATGACCAACGGCTCCATCAAAAAACACTGGGCCGTTTCAATTCGGTAGGCGCCTGGCGGCTTGTCAGCGTTGAACCGGTGGCCAGGCCGGGCACGGATACGGTGGACTTCATGATCCGCCTCACGCCAACCACGAAATACCTGTTTGACGTCAACATTGAAGGCAGCCATAATCTCGGCGGTGTGTATGCCGGCAGCAACCTGATCGGCCTGAACCTGACGCTCCAAAACCGGAACTTCGCGCGAGGCGCCAACCAGGCCATCACCAGCGTGGGCTTTGCGACGGAGATCAACGCGGGCAACCCCTTGCAAACGATCCAGGTGTCGGCAGGCCAGACGATCTTTTTCCCGCGCCTGATCCCGAAGCGATTCCCGGTGAAAAAGGAATGGAAGGAAAACGCACGCACCTCCCTGGCCGTCAATGCGCGCTATGTGAACCGGTTCAACTACCTTGACCTTCGCTCCATCAACGCGTCCTGGGGCTATGACTTCAACTGGAAAAAGAACCTGCTCCTGGTACGCATCCCCAACTTTGAATACAACGAGCTCAAAGAAGGGCCGCTGCTGGAAGCGCTGATCCAGGAGAACCAATCCTATCGCTATATTTTCAACGATGGACTGGTCAGCTCGGACTTCGTCCCGGTGCTTAGCCTGACGAAAACCGGCGGCCGCAAAAACGTGTCAAACCTGTTCCGCGGGAATTTCGAGACCTCCGGCCTTCTTTCCGGCTTTATCCGCTCCGACTTTCTCGACAGCAACCTGAATCGCTACGTGAAGGTGGACGTCTCGTTTTCACAGACGCGGAAGATCGGCCCGACCAATGCATTCGCCTGGCGTACGTTCGCTGGTGTCGGCTACAGCCTTCCGTACACAAATTTTGGGGGACAAACAGACAAGGTCCGTCAATTCATGCCGTTCTATAAAGCATATTATGCCGGCGGTGCCAACAGCATGCGTGGCTGGGCTCTTCGTCGTCTCGGCCCGGGCTCCACTGTCAAGTCCTTTGCCAAAGACGTAGCCCCGGAACGCTTCGGTGACCTCCAGATCGAAGGCAACGCCGAGTACCGCTTCCAGATCGCCAATATCCGCGGCGTGACGCTGAACAGCGCGCTCTTCACAGATATCGGCAACGTGTGGACGCTGCGGAAAAATGCCGACTTCCCCGGTGGCGAGTTCCGGCTTGGCAAGCTTTGGAAAGACCTGGCAGTCGATGTCGGCACAGGCGTCCGCGTCGATTTTGGCTTCATCAAGATCCGCCTGGACTATGCCTTCAAAGCCAAGGACCCGAGCCCGGATGATGTCCAGGCCCAAAACAAATGGTTCTATAAATTCAACCCGTTGAAAGGAACATTCCAGGTCGGCGTGGACTACCCGTTCTGATCTTCTGCCAGCTTTTTTTCAAACGCTTCGATCGTGTAGCCGTCGGCAGCAAGGAAGGATCCGATCCTGGTGCGGCGCAGGGCGCTGAGATACCCGCCGCAGCCAAGAGCGGCCCCGAAGTCGTTGGCCAGGCTCCGGATATAGGTACCGGTCGAACAGACAACACGGAAGTGCACCAACGGCAGTTCGATCGCCGTGATCTCGAATTCGTAGATCGTCACGGCACGCGGTTCCAGCTTCACATCAATGCCTTTTCGCGCCAGCTTGTAAACCCGCTTGCCATCTTTCTTGATGGCCGAATGAATGGGCGGCACTTGCTGGATGGCCCCGGTAAAGGGGGCTGTCGCGTCGCGGATGATGCTTTCTGTCAGGTCATCCGTCGGCCTGGGATCCTGCGGCTCGCTTTCCAGGTCATACGTGGGAGTCACGGCGCCCAGTGTGATCGTGCCCGTATACTCCTTTTCCTGCGCCATATACTCGTTGATCTTCTTGGTGAATTTGCCCGTGCAAATGATGAGCAGCCCGGTTGCCAGCGGATCGAGAGTGCCTGCATGGCCGACCTTCTTTGTTTTGACAAGCCACCGGACTTTGCGAACCGCGTCAAAAGATGTCCAGTAAAGTGGTTTGTCGATGAGGATCACCTGACCTTCCGCATAAATATTCGGCACCGGTTCCATAGCGCGCAAATGTAGTCCCATCGGCCCCGCCCTCAAAATCACGTTTCCGTCGATCGGTTCGGTCACCATGCACTTCCTTTCGGTAAAAGATTCGGCTATCGGGAAGCGCTGGTCAGATCGACTGGCGGTTCTTCAGCTCCAGGTATTTGTTCAGTGCATTTACCGTGAGGCTTTGCGGCGTACTCATGACGGCGAGGATACCGGCTTTCCGAAGCTCGCGGATAATGAGGCGCTTCTCATGGGCAAACTTCTCGGCGATCGTTTTGATATAGATGTCTTCGAGCGATTTTGCCGGTTGCTGCCGCAGGCTTTCCAGCTCTGTGTTCTCAAAGAAAACCACCACCAGCAAATGGTAATGGGCCATGCGCTTCAGCGATGGCAGCTCGCGCTCGAGGCTTTCAACCGATTCAAAATTCGTGAACAGCACAAGCAGGCTGCGCTGGGTGATGCGGTTCCGGACGGTGGCGAACAGCTGCTCGAAATCAACCTCGGCAAAATTCGTTTCCTGTTTATACAATGCCTCCAGGATGGTCCCCTGCTGACCGGGCTTCTTGTCGGCGCCGACAAACGTGTCCAGCTTCTGCCCGAAGGTGATCAGCCCGGCACGGTCCTGCCGCGTCAGGGCCACGTTTGACAGGACAAGGGCCGCGTTGACGGCGTAGTCGAGAAGCGTCATGCCGGCAAAAGGCATCTTCATTGTGCGCCCTTTGTTCACAATGCAGTAGATCTGCTGGCTTCGCTCGTCGGTATAGTTGTTCACCATGAGATCGCCGCGGCGGGCAGTGGCAGCCCAGTTGACAGTGCGGTAATCATCGCCGCGCACATATTCCTTGATCTGCTCAAACTCGAGGCTGTGTCCGAGACGGCGCACGCGCTTGATTCCGTTCTGTGCCAATAGAGTGCTCGTTGCAAGCAGCTGGTATTTGCGCACCTGCACGAATGACGGGTAGACCTTTACGACCTGTGGTTGCTCGAACCGGTACCGACGGCTAATGAGGCGCAGCGGGCTTTTCACGTACACGTTGATGTCGCCGAACCCGTACTCGCCGCGCTGCACCGGGGTCAGCTCGTAGACAAGAACACTGCGCACGCCGGCCGACAGCTCCATCCGCCGCTTCCATTTGCGTTCCTGGAACTGGAACGGCAGCTCGTCGATCACCGAGCAGCGGACCGGGAAAGCATATTCATTCTCGAGCGTGATGCTGACCCTGTTCGGATCCCCGTTGCTGAACCGTTCAGGAGCATCACGGAACGCATCGAACCCTTTTCGCTTTCCATACAGGAGGCCGATGTCGAATGCCAGCACGATGGCAATGAAGACGAGAGCCGTGATGCCCAACGTGATGAAAACGGGTATGAAATAGCCAAAGGCGAACAGGACCGCCGCCGCAAAGCCGGCATAGTAAAAGATGCCGTTGAAGAACAGCGTCGTTCGGTTCAGATATCGCCTGACCAGGTTCATCAGCGGGGAATGTCCATTGTTTGCAGGATCTGTTTCAGGATCACGTCTTCCGTGATGCCTTCCATCTCTTTCTCGGGCGACAGGATGATGCGGTGACGAAGCACCGGCGGGATCACTTCGAGGATATCATCGGGGATCACGAAATCGCGGCCGTTAATGGCGGCAATGGCCTTGCTCGCGTTCATAATGGCCAGGGAAGCGCGCGGCGATGCGCCGAGATAGATCGACTTGTGGTTGCGTGTCTGGTGCACGAACGACGCAATGAACTGGAGCAACCGTTCTTCGATGACGAACGACCTCACCAATTGCCGGAGCCGTGCGATCTCGTCCTGCCGCAGGACTGCCTGCACGGTTGCGAGCACATCGGCGCCTCCGAAATCGTTGAACTGCCGCAGGATCCGGAACTCCTCTTCTTCCGTCGGGTACGGCACCACAACCTTGAACAGGAAGCGGTCGAGCTGCGCTTCGGGAAGCCGGTAGGTCCCCTCCTGCTCGATCGGGTTCTGCGTGGCGATCACCATGAACGGCGGTTCCATCGCGTATGTCTTCCCATCGATCGTGATCTGCCGCTCCTCCATGGCCTCGAACAGGGCGGACTGCGTTTTTGCCGGGGCCCGGTTGATCTCATCGATGAGGATAATATTGCTGAACAGCGGGCCGCGCTTAAAGTCGAAGCTGCCCTCGCGCGGGTTGAAAACGGGGGTGCCGAGCACATCGGACGGCATAAGGTCTGGGGTGAACTGGATCCGCGAGAAACGCACGTCGAGACTTTTCGCGGTCAGCTTGGCCGAAAGCGTTTTCGCAACCCCGGGCACGCCTTCGAGAAGCACGTGGCCATCGGCGAGCAGGGCGGTGATGATCAGCTTGACAAGATCGTCCTGCCCCACGATGATGGATTGGATCTGCTTGCGTACGCGCATGATGGCGTCGCTCAGGGCTGTCAGGTCGGTTCGTTGCTCAAAAAGTTCGGTCTCCATATCAGGTTGTTTGATAAAAGGTTTCAAGTTGTTTATGAAAATGCGATAGCTGGCCCTCCGTGATGCCAGGGGCATCGTAAAGAAACTGGATAAAACCCACGATCTCGTTCAGCCCGGCCAGGGAATACCCGCTTTTTGCCTGCAGGGCCTGCACGAAGTCCGCGCTGAGCTCGTTGGTCGGGATCTTGTATTGCTGGCGCACGTGGTCGAGAAAATACTGCGCCATCTTGCGCGCGAGGTCCATGTGGTCCCGCTTGTCGTAATACAGCCGTCCCACCGTTTGCACGAAATCGAGCGATTCATTTCGTGGCTTCTCCATGTCGGGGATGAAGCGCTGGCGACGGCGCATCTCTGAAAGGAGGAACAGGAGAATGACACCAACTGCCGTCAGAAGCGCCCATTTGAACGCCGGGTAGCGGAACAGGACCTTGAGCCAGTTGGGCTCCTTGGGCGTGTCATTTCCTTCATGGTTGCGGGCCGTGTAAAATTCGTTCCATACAATTTTCTTTACAGTTTTCGGCAGCACGGAAAACACCTGCTGGTAGTACCCGATATTGTTGCGATGCAGGATGAAATAGTTGCTGAGAGCCAACGGTGCGCCATGCAGGAAGACCGCGCCATTGCCGCTGTTCATCTGGATGAAGTTGGCTTCGCCGTCGCGATCGGTGCCTAGCACGATGATACGCGCCGGATCGATGTCCGGGAAGATACGCCCGACCTCGGCGCCGGGGTACGCAAAGGTCTGGGGAGCAAACCGTGGCGACGCCAGCTTCACTTCAACAGCGTTCGTATCGCGCCACGCCTGCACATCCACGCGATACGGCTTGAGGCCAAAGAAGGTTTCGGTCCGGTTGTTCAGTCGCCCCGTGATGACCAGCACATAATTTCCCTTCTCAACAAAAGCTGCCAGGGTATTGAGCTCGTCCTCTGTTGCCAGGAACGACGGGGCAACGATCACAACGGCCTGGTCCGCATTTCCCGGCTCGATCGCGTCCCATTCGCCAGGCGCTGCATTGTCTGTGACCACCGTTGCCCCGGGAAACAGCGATGGCAGCAGGTTGCGGGCAGCGAACGTGCCATAAGGGATCTTGTCACGCGAGCGCAGTGTCACCCGCTCGTCCAGGCGTTTCGGCGCACGGTACCCTAACACGGCGATAACACCGATGAGGATCAGCACGAACAAGGCGATGATATAAGGAAGGTACCGGCGCATCAGGAAAGCCGGTTTTTGAGGTGATTGTAATCGGCGCGGATCGATTCGAAGGCCTTCGTGGAAACAGGGAAGCGCCCGTACCATGCATATTCGAAGTGGCGTGTCAGCCGGAAGAAATCGGGATAGAACGCAGTGCCATGAAGCTCCGCGAGATAGGCGCTGTTGGTCCGCTCCTGCTTATATTGAATGAGCGAGCGGTCGCTCAGCTCCTTCAACATATGAAGGTACATGAGGCGCACGGCAAGGGGCAGGTTCTCCGATGCAATGGCGGCTTCGAGCTCACGTTCGTAAGCGATGCCAAAGATGGTCTCCTCCTCGGGGCTGTCTGCTTCGGGAGACCTGGCGGAACGCCGGCGAAAAAGCGACACGTCGCTCGATGCCAGGAACCACAGGACAAGCGCGATAAAGCCCCCGATCACGATCGTCCACATGACGTAGCCGAACCAGCGCGATGCAAAAAGCCGGGCGAGGAACGAAGGGCCTTTCGGCTTTTCCTCTTCTTTTTTCCGATCCTTGTCGACATACCAGAAATCCGGGTCACGCTTCATAGTCGTTACCGTGCGGCCATCGATCGGTCTCGTCGATACCGGTGTCTTCATATCTGGCGTAACAGCGGTACCGTCAAATGTATGCGTTGAGTCCGTTTCCATGTCAGGCGGCGATACCTCCACGTCTTCGTCCGGCGCCACCGTATCGATCCTGGCATCTTGCGAACGCATGTTGCTGTCAGGCACTCGCTGGGCATCTCCAACCAGTACGGAAAGAAAAAGGCCAATGCCGACCAGGCAGCTGCTTCGTTTATGCATGCTGGCTCCTGGCGGTTTGTAGCTGCCGGCCCGACACGACAAATGGGAAAATGACAAAGTACCACGTGATGAAGCCCCCGGTCAGCAGCAGGATCGGCAGGCTCATGTAAAGAGGCATTTTATAGTGGCGCGTAATGTACCCCTCGATGAAGGCAGCGACGATGAACACGGGTACCAGCGCAAGGATGATCTTGACACCGTCCTTGGCGCCGTTTCGAAAGGCTTGCAGACGGGTGCCGGTCTTCGGAAACAGGAAGCTTGTTCCCATCACAACGCCCGCGCCACAGGTGATGATGATGGCGGTCAGCTCGAGAATGCCATGCAGCAAAACGGTCACGATGGCCTGCTGCCCGAGCCCGCGCGCATAGAACATCTGCTCGAAGGCACCGATCCGGATGGACTCCTTTCCAAGCGAAAGGATGCTGGGAATGCCAAGAAAAAGGCCTTTGAAAAAATACATGATGGAGACCGTGATATTGTTGCGCATGATCTCGATCCACATATAAAAAGAAGACATGCTTGAATAGACGTTGAACGGGTTGCCCTCCTCGATGTTGCGCTCCGTCATGTTGATGTATTCGTCGCCCATCACCTCGCGAATGAATGCCGGGTCATGTGCGGACGAGAAAAAGCCGATGGAAAAAAAGATCGCAAACACGCACAGGGAAAACAACATGATGAGCCGATGCCGGTACATGATCAGCGGCAGGTCGGTCTTGACGAACTGGAGAAGGCGGTTGGACCGCTCCCGCCGGTTCTGGTAAATGCTTAGGTAAATGCGGGATGCCAGCGCGTTGAGGTAGGCCGTGGTTTTGCTGGTCGGGTAAAAGGTTTTTGCGTAACCCAGGTCGTTGATGAGCCTGGTGAAATTGGAGGCGGTCTCATCTGCCGGCACATCCCTGTCCTGCTCGATCTGCTCCCACCGGTCTTTCCCCTTTTTTATAAACAAGCCTTCCCGCAAACGACACTCGATTTATGCTCGTAAAATAGTGCTTTTTGCGATGGCGCGGCGCAAATTTTATCACGTAACTTGTTCTTCTTTTTTCTGCCATGTCGACCATCCGCATTGCCACCAGCTTCAATATCGACGTCGAGTTTCCAAGCGCCCCTTTTCACCGCCGGCTGTTTGCCTGGGCCCTTGACATCCTGGTCGTTTTCTTCTACGCGCTGATCATGCTGCGCGTTTTCAGCAGCCTGGGCGGTTCGGGCGGCGAAACGACGGAAACGGCCAATGCCCTCTGTATTCTTTTCATTTATATCCCGATCGTCCTGTATCATCTTCTGTGCGAGGTCGTCTTCAAAGGGCAAAGCATTGGCAAGCGCATCCTCCAGCTGAAGGTGATCAACGAGTACGGCGGCCGCCCAAGTGTCAGCCAGGCAACGATCCGGTGGATCATCCGCACCTCTGATCTCATGGTGCTCGCGATCGTCCTGAACCTCATGGTCCCGTCGGCGCAGACTGTCCAGTATATGTGGAGCCTCGGCATCACATTCTCCCTGTTTATCACCGACATCATTCTTGTTTCCGTCACACCCCGCCAGCAGCGGCTGGGCGATATCCTGGCCCATACAATGATGATCCGGACAAGCCAAAAAGCCGGCATCCACGACACCATTTTCCAGGCGGTGCAGGAAGCCTACAAGCCAACGTTCCCGCAGGTCATGCAGCTCAGCGACCGCGACATCAATGCCCTCAAAAGCATTCTCGACACGGCCGTCAAAAAGCGCGACCACTACCTCGCCGAGCGCGCCGCGGTGAAGATCAAGGCCCACCTGCACCTCGAGACACCGATGGATGCCTACGAGTTCCTGGAAACCCTTCTCAAGGATTATAACTACCTGTCCGCACATTAAAAAAGCCCCGCGTCAGCAGGGCTTTCAGATCTCGTTCTTCCTGTGCTCAGAGACCGCGATCACGCATGCCAAACCAAGATGCCACGCTAACGCCGGCGATCATGAGGATGATGACTAGCGCCAGCAGGCAGATGCCGATGATGCCACAGATCCGGCCCGCTTTCACGTTGCCGAGTGAGTTCTCGGTATAGCGTTCAGGGCTTCGGCGGTACGCATCCAGGCTGTTGTTTCCCATGATCAGCGCCGCAATACCGAGCGGCTGGCAGACCAGGATCGACAAAATGCCAAGGACAAGAATGAGCGTTGCATTGGGAAGGGGCTCCTGGGGCGCATAGCCTCCTGGAGATTGCTGGTTTTGATAATTTTGATCCATATAGTTTTAGTTATTGAATGAGCCGACACTGATGGCGAATGTCATAACGAACAGAAAGATAAGCAAGCCCGCGCCGAGGAGGCAGAGGCTGATGATGGAGCAGATGCGCCCGGCCCGAAGCAGCTCATAAGAGGACGTGGTGTAGAGCTCGGGGTTCTCCTCGTAAAGGCGCTTGTCACCGGAGGCCATCGAGAGAGCGATGATGCCGCAAATAAAACAAAAGACGATGGAGAGGATGCCGAGAACGAGTACGGTCGTTGCGTTGGGAAGCGATCTTTGCGGCGGCTGAAAGCCGTCACGGTACGGTTGGTTTTGGTAGTCCATTGTGCAATTAATGGATTAATTTATAACAGAATTGCGAAACAATCAAAATTGTCGTGAGACCATACATGCCAACAAGCGCCCGCGCCCCCCAATGGAAGCGAAAATGCAGGTGAAGCAAGAGGAACGTAAAGAGCGCGAGAATGGGTATCGTCGACCAATACAGCTGCACGCTCCGCGCGAGATCGCCGCGGACAAGGAAGACCACCGAGCGCTGAAATCCGCACCCCGGGCAGTCATGGCCGGTCAGTGACCGGACAAGACAGGGCAGCATGAGTTTTTCCAGCCAGTCTGCGATCCCCAGAATCAGCATGATGGTCGTTTAATAAGCTTTTGCAAACAGGACCCGCTGCGCAGACGGCTTGCCGGTCAGCACGCATGTCCCTTCCTCCTGTGCGTTGTCGAGGGGAATGCACCGGATCGTCGCTTTCGTGCGCTCCTTGATCGCCTCCTCCGTCTCCGGGGTGCCATCCCAATGCGCAGAAAGAAACCCACCCTTTTCGGCTAGGACCTTCTCGAACTCGGCCCAGGTATCGACCCTCGTGATGTGCTCATCACGGAATGCCCTGGCCTTCTCGAACATTGCTTTCTGGATGTCGTCCAGCAGGACCCGCACCGTTTCCACAATGCTGTCAACCGGCACCGAGGTCTTCTCCTTCGTATCGCGGCGCGCTACTTCGATGACACCAGCCTGCAGGTCACGAGCGCCCAAAGTGATGCGAACCGGGACGCCTTTGAGCTCATACTCGGCAAACTTCCAGCCCGGACGGTTATTGTCGTTATCGTCGTACTTCACCCGGATGCCCAGCGCCTTGAGCTCCTTTGTGATCGCACCTGCTTTCGCACCGAGCTCGGCGCGCTGCTCCTCTCCTTTATAGATCGGAACGATCACTACCTGGATCGGCGCGATGCGCGGTGGCATCACCAGCCCCTGGTCATCACTATGAGCCATAACAAGACCGCCGATCAGGCGCGTGCTCACACCCCAGCTCGTGGCCCAAACATATTCAAGCTTGTTCTCCTTGCTGAGAAATTTGACGTCGAACGCTTTGGCGAAGTTCTGGCCCAGGAAATGCGAGGTGCCGGCCTGCAGCGCCTTCCCATCCTGCATCAGGGCTTCAATGCAATACGTGTCTTCCGCGCCGGCAAAGCGTTCCGCGGGCGTCTTGACGCCCTTGATCACCGGCACTGCCATGTACTCCTCCACAAACGTTTCGTAGACATCGAGCATGCGGCGTGTTTCCTCAACCGCTTCTTCAGCAGTGGCATGGGCCGTATGCCCCTCCTGCCAAAGGAATTCCGCCGTGCGGAGGAACAGGCGCGTCCGCATCTCCCACCGGACAACATTGGCCCATTGATTCACAAGGATCGGGAGGTCGCGGTACGACTGGATCCAGTCCTTATACGTATTCCAGATAATCGCCTCGCTTGTCGGGCGGACAACGAGCTCTTCTTCGAGCTTCGCTTCCGGATCGACCATCAGCTTGCCCTTATGATTCGGGTCCGACTTCAGCCGGTAGTGCGTAACGACAGCGCATTCCTTCGCGAAGCCTTCGGCATTTTTTTCCTCTGCCTCAAAAAGACTTTTCGGAACGAAGAGCGGGAAGTATGCGTTCTGGTGGCCGGTCTCCTTGAACATCCGGTCCAGCTCGTCCCGCATGTTTTCCCACAGCGCAAAGCCGTACGGCTTGATGACCATGCAACCGCGGACGGCCGAATAATCGGCGAGGCCGCCTTTGATCACGAGGTCATTATACCATTGGGAATAGTCCGCCGCGCGGGACGTGATTTCTTTACTCATAAGTTTAATCTATAATGTATCTTTACCAATCAATTAACAGCAGATTGGGCAATTTTACAACACGGTGGCAAAAAATTTGGTGTTGGGGCAAATGTAACAACATCCATCTAAACCGTTAAAACAACTCGCATGAAATCACTTCTACCTGTCCTCAGTTTCGTTGTTGTTCTTGCCAGCTGCAGCACTGCTTACAAGACCGGCCAGACACCCGACGACGTTTATTTTTCTCCCACCCCTCCCCGCGAAGAGTACACCCGCAACGATGACGATTCAGATGCGCGCGAAGACCAGCGCAAAGCTGACGAGTACGCCACGAGTGACGATCGCTACATCCGCATGAAGGTTCGTGACCGCAGCCGCTGGTCATCCTTCGATGACTATTACAGCGACCCGTACGCGTACTCCTACCGTGGCTGCTACTGCAACTGCGACGTCAACCCACGCTTGTACTGGAGCTATCATTATTCACCTTATGGCAACAACGTTGTGATCGTGAATACAAAGGCCCCGGTTTACACGAAGCCGCGCACGTTCAACCTCAACCCTTACTATCCTGTGAACCCTGCGCCCACAAAGGCTTCTACGGCAACGCGCACCTATACCGCGCCGGTCAGGAACACATCGACAAGCACGGGCAATACGCTGCGCGATCTTCTGAAGCCTGCTGATACCACCCCGACGAAGAGCAACAGCTCGTCTTCCTCTTCGTCGTCCTCATCGTCATCAGGCAGCAGCTCCTCCAAGAACAACGGTAACGCACCCGTACGAAAGTTCTGACCACCTGCCACCGGCACACGAGGGCCTGGCCGGCTGCGCCGGCAGGGCATCTCGCGTGCGCAAACCAACCACCTACACCCCACAAAAAGACAGTATGAAAAAAACGATACTCGCTACCATAGCTGCATTTGCAGCACTAGCCTCGCAATCCCAGGAGCCGGCCGATGCCTTGCGTTTCTCCTGGACGGTCACCAACGGTACGGCGCGCCACCAGGCCATCGGCGGCGCCATGGGCTCGCTCGGCGGCGACATTACGGCGGCCTATGTAAACCCGGCCGGTCTCGGCTTTTATAAAACGGGGGATGCCGTCTTCTCGCCCTCTTACAGGTTCGGCCGCACCCGCGCCACGTTTCTCGGCCGCACTGAAAAGGAAAAAGATGGCAAGCTTGACTTCGGCACAACCGGTTTCGTATTCGGCGGCGGTACCAATCAAAAAGCGAACAGCGTCGCGCTGAGCCTGTCCATCAATACGACCGCCAACTTTCGGAATGATGTGCTCTATCGGGGCGTCAACAAGCAAAGCTCCTATTCGCAGCGGTTCCTCGAAGAGATCAACAATGCGAACGTAAAGGACGGCAACATCGTCGCCAGTGAATATCCATACGGCACAAGCCTCGCGTTCAATACCTTTTGGATCGACACCGTCGGTGGCGGCACCAACGGCAATTTCCAGTTCCAGAGCCGTGCCGCCCGGTTGCTTCCCACGGGCCTTGCGCAGGAACAGCGGATCGAGCACCGCGGCGGGGCATATGAAGGCGCGCTGGGCCTGGCCGCCAACCTGAACAACAAGCTTTTTCTTGGCGGCTCTCTCGGCGGCACCTTCCTGAACTACCGGCGCGAATCGACCTTCACCGAAGCCGACATGACAAGCGATACGTCGAACAAATTTGACTTCGCCTCCTTCCGCGAAGACCTCCAAACGAAGGGTTTCGGCCTGACGCTGCGCCTGGGCGTGATCTATAAGCCATCGGAATCCTGGCGTCTTGGCTTCGCGTTCCACACTCCGACGGTCTACAGCCTGACTGATTATTTCAGCTACGAGGTGCGCACCAACACGGAATCATACAAGGGACTTTATTCTGACTATTCCGTCGATTACACGAATGGCCAGAAGGCACAGAACAAATACCTGCATGTCACCCCATATCGTGTCATCGGAAGCATCTCCTATGTTCTTCGCGAGATCCAGGACGTAACGCGCCAGCGCGGCTTCCTGACAGCGGACGTGGAGTATGTCAACTACAAGGCCTCGTCCTATATCGCCGATACCGAGTCCGGTGTCGACAACGCCGGCCAGCGCGATTATTTCAAGCAGCTCAATAAGGCGATCGACCAGGCCTATAAAGGAGCATTCAATTTCCGCGTCGGCGGTGAGCTGAAATTCACAACGCTGATGGTCCGCGCGGGAGCCGCGTATTATGGAAACCCCTACAAGGAGATCAACGGCGGAAGCGGCAGCAAGCTGAACCTGAGCGGCGGCCTCGGTTACCGCAATAAGGGCTTTTTTGTTGACCTCACCTATGTGCACAGCATGGTGGACGACATTCATACTCCATACCGGTTGCAGAATGCATCCTACCCGACGGCGCAGATCAAATCGACCGTCGGCAACGTCGTTGCGACGATCGGTTGCAAGTTTTAAGAAGTGAAACTCTTTTTTCCAAAAGGCCGGCTTGCCGGCCTTTTTCACGACCGTACACAACCGAACGTGCAAGCCGATTTTCATGGCGCGGTCAATCGGCCGGCCGGCGTACATCCCGCTCTGCAGCTGCAATGATGGCGGACTCGTCATCCGGTGCAAGCCAGGTAAACGCATCATCTTTTCGAAACCAGGTCAGTTGCCGCTTCGCATAGCGGCGTGTATTCGTCTTGATGCGCTCAACCGCCTCGGCAAGCGTCACGGTCCCGTCGAGGTGATCGAAGAGCTCGCTGTACCCGACCGTGCGCAGCGCGGGCAGGTGTCGCTGCTGTTGAAGTCCCTCCACTTCCGCCAGCAGGCCGCTCTCCATCATCGCATCCACACGGGCATTGATGCGCTCGTACAGCAGCGGCCGCGGGAGCTCCAGCGCGATCCGTGCGATCCGGAAGGGGCGCTCGGCGCTCCGCTCCGTGCGAAACGATACAATGGAGCGGCCCGTTGCCCGCACCACTTCCAGGGCGCGCAGGAGTCGATGTGGGTTCTGGATTTCTCCACGTGAAAAATACAGCGGGTCGGCCGCGCGCACTTCCTCCTGCAGCCAGCCGAGTCCGCGGGTTTCGTATTGCATCCTGGTGGAGAGACGGAGATCGGCCGGAATCGCAGGGATCTCGTCAAGGCCCTCGGCAAACGCCGTGAGGTACAGGCCTGTTCCCCCGACCATGACAACGGTATCATGCCGTTCGAAGAGCGCTGCCGCATGGTCCAGCGCATAAGCTTCAAAGGTTGCAGCGGTGACGGGCTCTTGAATGGAATGGCTGGCAATGAAATGATGGGGAACCGCAGTCAGTTCGTCCGCCGAAGGTCGCGCGACTCCAATGGAGAGCTCCCGGTAGCACTGGCGGCTGTCGGCGGAAATGATCTCCGTTCCAAAATGCCGCGCCACGGCAATGCCAACCGCCGTCTTGCCAACGGCAGTAGGTCCTGCGATCATGATCACCGTTTTTTGCGCCATCGTTGCTGTCGAAAAATGCCGGGAACCGGTCAAAAGTCTTCCGTGTCGGAGCCTGTCTCCGCGCCGCCAAAGTCATCGCTGCCGGTGTCGGCGCTCTCCTCTCCTTCCTCACCAAAGCCTTCGGCTCCCTTGGAGAGATCGTACTTTTCCTCCACGTCGGCAAAGCGTTCGCCAAGCAGGCTCTTGGTACCATACTGGCTTGGGGCGATGCCCTCGGACCGGATCAGCGCGGGATATGTGAGCTTTGAGCTCTCCTCTTTCGAAACCGATATGAGGGCGACGTGAAAAGTCCAGTGCTTCACGAAGTCGTATTCGTAAATGAACTTCTGGTTGGGGTCGCGGATCTCGGTGCCGATCGTCACGTCTTTCATGAGAAGAGGTGCGGCCTTGTAGTTCTTTTGGTAGACCTCGAGGGAGATCTCGCGTCCGCGCTGCCAGTTGTCATTGCTGCGGTAAAACGTGGCGGCATGCTTCGAATCAAATTCGAATGCTTTCAGGATCACCTGGTGAAATTCGAAAAATGTCTGTGTATGCCGGATCGCCACATCGCGGTAGACGCTGTCATCCTCCTCAAAATAAGCTCTGAATTTCAGTATTGCCATGTCGCGTGTTTACCATCAAGAATATCTCCAAAAATAGGGATTCGCCCGTTTACTTGACCGGCCGAAGATTCAATTCGGCGCCTTTGCGCAGCATGAAGTCGCGGGCAGCTTCGTAATCGTTCGGGATCACGCCATCGAGGATCGCGTTGCGGATCGCTTCCTTGATATCGCCCACGTTTCGCCCCGGCGGGATACCAAAGGTCTCCATGATCTCCTCCCCGCTCACCGGCGGTTGCCAGTTCCGGATCCTGTCCTTTTCCTCCACCTCGACACAACGCTGCTTGACCAGCTCGAAGTTTTCAAGGAAGCGCCGCACCTTTACCTTGTTCTTCGACGTGATATCGCTCTCGCAAAGGATCATGAGCGATTCCAGGTCAACGTCCGCATCGAACAGGAGACGCCGGATCGCAGAGTCCGTGATCTCTTCTTTCGACAGGCTGATGGGCCGCAGGTGCAGCTCCACCATCTTACGAACGAATTTCAATGGCTCGCCGAGAGGCAGCTTCAGCTGGTTGAAAATGCGCGGCGTCATCCGTGCCCCGACCACCTCGTGGCCGTGAAAGGTCCACCCATGGCCTTCTTCAAACCGCTTCGTAGCCGGCTTGCCGATATCATGAAGGATCGCCGCCCAGCGCAGCCACAGGTCTTGTGAGCGACTGGCCACGTTATCGAGCACCTGCAGCGTGTGGTAAAAATTATCCTTGTGACCCTTCCCTTCCAGGAACTCGGCGCCGGCGAGATCCACCATCTGCGGAAAAACAAGGTGGAGTAATTGGGCATCGTACAAAAGCTTGAAGCCAACTGATGGCTTTGCGCTCATGATGATCTTGTTCAGCTCGTCGGTGACCCGCTCCTGCGAGATGATCCGGATCCGCTCACGGTGATCGCGGATCGCATGAAAGGTTTCGGGATGGATATGAAAGCCCAGTTGCGCAGCGAACCGGATCGCGCGCATCATCCGAAGTGGGTCGTCGCTGAACGTTTGCGCCGGGTCGAGCGGCGTGCGGATCAGGCTCTGCCTGAGGTCATCGATCCCCTGGAACGGGTCGATCAGCTGCCCGAAGTCTTCTTTGTTGAGGCTGATGGCCAGCGCATTGATGGTAAAGTCGCGGCGCAGCTGGTCGTCTTCCAGGGTTCCCGGAAGAACGTCGGGATTCCGTGATTCGGCCCGGTAGCTTTCCTTCCGCGCCCCGACAAACTCAAGCTCGAAGCCATCGGGCATGCGGAACTGCGCCGTTCCGAAATTTTTGAAATAGCTCACCCGGGGGTGGGGTCGAAACGTGTCGGCTGCGGCTTTCGCCAGTTCCAGCCCATCGCCCACGCACACAAAATCGGCATCCTTCGTCGGCCGGCGCAGCAGCTTGTCGCGCACAAAGCCGCCGATGAGGTAGCAGGGCATTTGAAGTGATTGTGCCGCGCCCGCCACCCGGTCAAGAATTTCCAACTCAGCGCCGCTGCAATTGATGTCCATGGCCGCAAAGATAACGGGACGGGCAGTTGTGCTCAACGCTTACGGCCTGATCACCGCGTGCGTGCCGTCGCGGTGCCAGCGTACGATGCGCGATGCCTGTGCCGGCCCGGTTTCATCCTGCCGCCAGCGCACGACGTGATCGACACCGGCAATGATCTCGGGGTCAATTGATGCAAACGATGGCGGTGAAGGCCTGCCGCTGATATTGGCCGACGTCGACACGATCGGCTTGCGAAGACGCCTGACCAGGTGGCGGCAAAAGGGATCTTTCACAATCCGAATGGCGATCGTCCCATCCGCTCCGACCAGGGCGGGCGGCAGCCCGACGGCATCGTCGAAGATCATCGTGGTGGGCCGGTCCTGCTCTTCCAGGAATCCGAAAGCCGCCGGGTCGGGCGCAGCCACATAAGGAAGCACCTCGCGCTCATGGGAAACCAGGATGATCAGGCTTTTCGTATCGGCGCGCTGCTTCAGGTCGTAGATGCGGCGAATGGCTTTCTCGTCGGTCGCATCGCAGCCAAGTCCCCAGATCGTATCGGTCGGGTAAAGAATGACGCCACCGCTGCGAAGAGACGCCAGCGCCGCCTCGACCTCGCCGTCAAAGAATGCGTTCTCCATGGAGTTCAAGTTGTTTGTTGATGAGCGCCGCGATCGCATAGCTGTTCAATTGTTCCAGGCATTGAGGAATGTCGTAGCGGACGCAGGTATTCTTGCGGCAGGGCTCGCAGGACAGCTTGCCCAGGCGCACGATCGACAGGTTGGCCTTATTGTAGGGCGCTGTGTTGGTCTCATCCCCGGCGCCAAAAAGTACGACCGTCGGCGTGCCGAGCGCGTTGGCGAGGTGGGCCGGACCGGAATCCGTTGAGAGCACGAGCCGTGCCGAGGCCATCAAGGTAGCGAGCTCCGGAAGCGCTGTCGACCCTGCCCGGTTGGTGATGCCGTCGACATCCAGGAGGGCGCAGACGCTGTCGATAAAGGGTTTCTCATTGGGCGCGCCAACGAGGATGATTTCGGCGCCTGTCTCGAGCCGGACCGCCGTGATCATCTCCACGGCCTTCGCAACGGTCAGTCGCCGCGACGACGCTTCCGAGTTGATGTTGACGATGATGGTGTTTGTTCGCGGGGCATCGGCGGTGAGCCGCACGGCAGTGGTTGACGCAGGCATCCCTGTCCCCTCTTCAAGGAGGCGCACATATTCGTCGACGCGGTGAAGGCCAGCCGGCTTCCTTACGGTTTTCGTGAAGAAGATCCCGCGCCCTTCTTTGGAGAAACCGATGCGCCGGCGCGCGCCGGTGGCAAAGCCCATGATGCCTGCCGAGAACGAATCCGGCAGAGAGAAAAAAAGATCGAATGTCTCCTGTTTGCGGATCGATCGTCCGAAGCGCCAGGCGCCGCCTGCTCCTTTATTGTCCTGCTTGCTGAAGACGAATATGTGGTCCAGTGGCGGGAAGAACGGAAGCAGCGTGTGGATGCCTTTTTTGGCGATGACGCTGATGGCGGCCTCCGGGTATGCACGGCGCAGCTGGTCGAGAAAGCCGACAGCCATGACCATGTCTCCGAGCCAATTCGGCAGGCGAACTAAAATCTTCATACGATCTGCTAAGTTTGCAAAAATAATTTTAGCGCAATGAAATGGAGAGAAACAATTGAGCAGGCCTGGCAGAACCGCGACTTGCTCACGGATTCCGGGACACAGGACGCGGTGCGGGCGGTGATCGAGGAAGTCGACAAGGGCCGGCTTCGCGTTGCCGAGCCGACGGGCGACGGATGGGTCGTGAATGAATGGGTGAAGCAGGCGATCCTTCTCTATTTCGGCATCCAGCCGATGCAGACATGGGAGCTGGAGCCGTTTGAGTTTTACGACAAGATGCTGCTGAAGAAGAATTATAAGGAGCTGGGTGTGCGGGCCGTTCCGCATGCTGTTGCGCGCTACGGCGCCTTCGTCGCACGGAACGTTGTCCTGATGCCTTCGTACGTGAATATCGGCGCCTATGTCGATGAGGGCACGATGGTGGATACCTGGGCCACGGTTGGCAGCTGCGCGCAGATCGGCAAGGGCGTGCACCTGAGCGGTGGCGTGGGAATCGGAGGCGTGCTCGAGCCTTTGCAGGCAGCGCCGGTGGTGATCGAGGATGGCTGCTTTATCGGCTCCAGATGTATTGTTGTTGAGGGAGTGCGGGTCGAAAAAGAGGCGGTCCTGGGCGCCAATGTCGTTCTGACCAAATCCACGAAGATCATTGATGTGAGCGGGCGGGAGCCCGTCGAGACCAAGGGAGTCGTGCCGGCGCGCAGCGTGGTGATCCCGGGCAGTTACGTAAAGAAATTCCCGGCGGGCGAGTACAATGTCAGCTGTGCGCTCATCATTGGAAAGCGCAAGGAAAGCACGGACCTGAAGACGAGTCTCAACGATGCCTTGCGCGATTTCAATGTGGCAGTTTAAGAAGGAGCCACGGGTGTAAATTTTTATTTTGTGTTTTTCGGTGAACCTCTATATTTGCACTCCCCAAGCCCAGGTGGCGAAATTGGTAGACGCACCGTCTTCAGGTGGCGGCGCCGCGAGGTGTGCTGGTTCGAATCCAGTCCTGGGCACGGAAACAAAAAGGCGATTCAGAAATGAGTCGCCTTTTTTGTTGCGATCCTGTCTGCGAGGAAACGGGACATGCGAACACGATTACAAAAGCTCCTAAAATTTTTTTGAAAATCGATACAGCTCATGTGGGGTTCTATGCATCAGGATGACAGGTAGTCCATAATGCTCATGATCTTCGTCTTGCCGACTTTTTTTAAGTCTAACAAATCCAGGTCTCCTGTAATGAGGTGCGTTGCACGGCCATCTTTGCATAGTGAAAGGAGAAAGTTGTCTTTAGGGTCCCGGCAGGCTTTCACGATGCTTTTCACTTCAATAAACTCAGCACGTTTCTGCAGGGCAATCAACAGTGCTTCTAAATCATCAAGATCGAAATACCTGCGAAACTTTGGGCGCTGAGCAACCGCAACAAACTCTTCCAACAATTCTTGACTAAACAGGAGAGTATTTACTTCTGATAGAAAGGCGCTGTCCCACTTCTTGGGAGAAGAACCAAGTAGAAATGAGATCCAGAGATTTGTATCGATGACAAGCCTATGCCTTGCCACGCTTAGAGCGTTTTGAACGAACTGTCTCCACTTCTTTTGTGATATCTTCCAAAGAGGGAACTTGTCTTGACCCTTTCACACGCATGCGTTTTAGAATCTTAGCAAAATCGTCAACCTGCTCCTCGATACTGATCAGCTTTAAGTCCGCCAGACTCTGAAGAAGCGCTGCTGCCTTCGGGTTCAATATGTTCACTTGTACAATCTGCATAGTCAAATTTACTAAAAAATTCTTTGAACAACAGGGGCTGTCCCACAGCGGTCAACGTGCCCCTGCACGGAAATCCGCAACAAAAGTGCACGTATCGATCGAATGAGACATTGGATAGGGCTCTTTCTTGGCCGCGACCTAAAATATGATATGATTATGCACAAGGGGCTGGAGCAGCAGCTTATGTTAACAGCAAGGCATCAGCAGGGACTTCTTCATCCAGTCGTACACGTTGCATAAAAATCGGCACGGACCCCAACACGTCAGCACAATCAAAAGCAACACTTGAACGAGCGTTAAATAAATGTATTCCTTCGACTGGGCTTACGTTCAAACCTTTCTTGAAGGAACCTGTTAACCAACAGAATAGTTACCGTGTATTTACGATAACCTATATCCAGGCGTTCAACCGTGTTGTACAATTAAGATCAAATACCTGAAATTCGATCGGCCAGCCTTGCTTTTACAAAGCTGCTGTTGTGGGCAGCCCTTATTGCTCTCTCAGAGTTAAACTGGCTTGTATGTATTTTTCCCGAAGTGACATATCTTTTGATTTGGGGTAGGCACCAACAACGCACACCGTTACGTCTCCGAACCCCATGACGGTAATGATGCTGATGTAATTTCCATATTTTGTTTTGTCAGGGCTTACTTCTTCTCTTACGATCGAAAACGCCTCCTGATCATTTAATTTGTGATATACAATATCTACCAGTAATGATGCTTCTGTTGATTTCTGCTCTAAAAACTTCGTTTTTGCTTTTGAATACGTGACAGGAAAAGTGATAAACTTTATACGCGCACCTAAATGGACATTACTATATCCATTTCCTTCTGGCAGAGCAGCAACAAATCCTGTGTCTGGCGCATTGAAAACAAAACTTTTTGAAAGCCATTTCATTATTGCTAACGAATCCGCTGATTCTTCACCCTATTTTGAGCAAATGCAGACGAAGTCAAGACGAGCATACAAAATGCAACAGCTAAAACGTTGATTGATTTATTATTCATTTCGTAGCGCTTTGTTTTATTCTCCCTGGATAAGCGAGCAGGTATATCGGCATCAAGAATCGTTCTGATGCATACGCGCATCATCTCAAATCTCCTCTGGCAAATCAATCATCCAGCAGTACCTGGTATCTACCAATTGCCCCGTTCGACCTGCATGAGGAACGCTCCCCCACGCAGCGCCCCCGCCCTACGGCCATCCCTCCGGCACCGCCTGCCTCCGCTGCTCCAGGCAGCACGAGAACAGCCGCTTGCCAACAGGAAGATACGCCTGCTTCAGCCCTGTCACCGGCGCTCTCTGAGCTTTGGCGGGACTTGCCTGCCTCCCCGCTCCCCGCCTACCTTCTGAAGGCCTTTTTCCCGTCACTACCACGGGCCTGCGCTTCTCTTGACGGACCCGCGGCGCCGGGGCCACCATCTCCCGCAGCCTGTCCAGCACCTCCTGCTCCTC
>JAQBNP010000197.1 GCA_028288515.1 Flaviaestuariibacter sp.
TTGAACAGCGAAACAACAGACTCGGGGAACGACAGGCTGTTACCTCGTTTCCGCACGTCGTCGATCGTCAGGTTGTTGGTCACGAGGAAGAGCGCCATATCCCCCACGACCTTTGAGCTTGGCGTCACCTTCACGATATCACCGAACAGCTCATTGACATCGCGGTATGCCTTTTTGATGGCCTCCATCTGGTCCCCAAGCCCAAGCCCGGCTGCCTGCGGCTTCAGGTTGGAATATTGTCCCCCCGGGATCTCATGGCGGAATACCTCGGCGCTGCTGGCGCGCATGCCGCTTTCGAACGGATAATACCATTCGCGCACGGTTTCCCAATAGGTTGAGTGCTGGTTGAGCACGTCGATGTCGTAGGGGTTGTCGCGTGGCTGGAACCGCATCATTTCGACGAGCGCATTGAGGTTTGGCTGCGACGTAAGTCCGGACATGGCACCGATGCAGGCATCGACGACATCAACGCCAGCCTCGATGGCCTTCAGGTAGGTCGCGCTTTGCAGCGACGACGTATCGTGCGTGTGCAGGTGGATCGGGATCTTCACCGTCTGCTTCAGCTCGCCGATCAGCTCGTACGCGGCGGCCGGCTTCAGCAACCCGCTCATATCCTTAATGGCCAAGATATGCGCGCCGCTTTCCTCAATCTGCCGCGCAAAATCCCTGTAGTAACGGAGGTCGTATTTTGTTCGCGACCTGTCCTGGATATCACCGGTATAGCACATCGCCACTTCGGCAATCGCCCGGGTACGGTTGCGGACAGCCGTGATACTCTTCTCCATGTTGGGCATCCAGTTGAGCGAATCGAAGATGCGGAAGACATCGATGCCATTCTCCCAGCTTTTCACCACGAACTCCTCCACGAGGTTATCCGGGTAAGCTTTGTAGCCAACGGCATTTGCCCCACGCAGCAGCATTTGCAGTAGGATATTGGGAATCGCTTTGCGGAGGGATTGCAGTCTCTTCCAGGGATCTTCGTAGAGGAAGCGCATGCACACATCGAACGTGGCGCCACCCCAGACCTCCATACTGAATGTCTGCGGAAAGTGCTGTGCGAATGACGATGCGGCCTTCATCATGTCGATCGTCCGTACCCGGGTGGCGAGGAGTGACTGGTGCGCATCGCGGAACGTCGTATCTGTAAAGTGGATCCTAGTTTCAGCCGAAAGCCATGTTGCCACGCCTTCGGGGCCAAGCTTTTCAAGAAGCTGCTTGCTTCCATCGGGGAAGCCCAATGCGGGGTCGTACGGTAGTGCGAGCGGCTTTTCAAAGACCTTTGCCTTGTCGGGGGTCTTCACATCCGGGTGCCCGTTGATACTAATGTTCGCGAGGTAGTTGAGGATCTTGGTACCGCGGTCCTGTGCGGAGCGGTATGTAAAGATCCCCGGGTGGTCGTTCAGGAAGTTCACCGTCGCATTGCCTTTGATAAATTCGGGATGCGAGATGATATTGAGAAGGAACCTGATATTTGTTTTCACCCCCCGAATCCTGAACTCGTTCAGCGCGCGCTTTAATTTCTGAATGGCGTCATAGACGGAGCTCGAATGTGCTGTCACCTTGACAAGCAGGGAATCAAAGAATGGCGAAATCTTCACACCATTATAAACACTGCCTTCATCGAGCCGAATGCCGAACCCCTCGGCGCTCCGGTATGCCAGCACGGTGCCAAAGTCCGGCATGAAATCATTCTCCGGATCTTCCGTTGTGATCCGGCACTGGATCGCAAAGCCGTTGTAGGTAAGCTTCTCCTGGCTTGGCAGGCCAATCACCGGCCCCTGCAGCACCTCCCCTTCGGCAATACGGATCTGCGTTTTGACAATGTCGATCCCGGTGATCATTTCCGTTACGGTATGCTCCACCTGGATGCGCGGATTGACCTCGATGAAATATACTTGGCCCGCCGCGTCAACTAAGAACTCCACGGTGCCGACATTGTTATAGCCTACAGCGCGGCAGATGGCAATTGCGTACTCGTAAACCTTGCTCTTCGCCTCTGCAGGCAGATTGAATGACGGCGCGACCTCAACAATCTTCTGGAAACGTCTCTGCAGGCTGCAGTCACGCTCGAAAAGATGCATCACGTTCCCGTGCCTGTCCGCCACGATCTGCACTTCGATATGCTTCGGGCTTTCTATGAACTTTTCAAAAAAAACAGTGTCATCACCGAAGGCATTTTTTGCCTCGCGGCGGGCTTCGTCGAAGCTTTTGGAAAGGCCTTCCGCGTCGCGGATGACACGCATGCCCCGTCCACCCCCGCCGGCAGCGGCTTTCAGCATGAGCGGGAAGCCGATGCGCCGGGCTTCCAGGGCGGCCGTTTCAAGATCAACAAGATCCTTTTCGCTGCTTTCAATGAGCGGAACGCCGCATCGACGAGCGGTCTGCTTGGCAAGAACCTTGTCTCCGAGCTGCTGCATTACCTCCGGGTCCGGGCCGATAAAGACAATGCCCGCTTCGCGGCAGCGGCGCGCAAATGTGAAGTTTTCAGAGAGAAACCCGTAACCCGGATGGATCGCATCGGCGCCACAGCCGATCGCAATGGAGATGATCGCTTCGATGTCGAGGTAGGGCTTGAGAGGATCGTCGTCGAGGCCGACCTGGTACGCTTCATCTGCTTTGTAGCGGTGAAGCGAGTAGCGGTCCTCATACGTATAAATGGCGACGGTACGGATCTCGAGCTCGGCACAGGCACGGAGAATTCGAATGGCGATCTCGCCGCGGTTGGCGACTAAAATCTTAGTAATCTTTTGCTTCATGGTAAGGGTTTCGATTCCGCTCTAATGTTAGGGAATATCCGAATGCGCGCAGCCGGATTTGTACCCGGTACATAGTGAAGCCGGCAGAAGATCGCAATCGTGCCTGGGGACATAAAAATTCCGGGCCAGCACTGGCATAGACGAACCGATCAATTTACCTCATGATCTAAAAACCCATCAATTCGCTGCCACAAGCGTCGCGGACGGCTCCTGCAAACCAGCTTCCTGCTTGAGCGGAAGGATGATAATGAAGCTACTGCCCTGGCCTTCGCGGCTCGTTGCGGTTACCAATCCGTTGTGCCTGTCAATGATCTTTTTGGTGATGGCCAGGCCAATCCCCGTGCCCTCGTATTTTTCGCGTGAGTGCAGACGCTGGAAGATCGTGAAGATCTTTGCTGCATACTGCTCGTCGAAGCCAATGCCGTTGTCGGTGATCGTCATGCGAAGAAAATCGCCATGTGTAACGGGCCTGGCCTGGAGAGAAAGCTCGTTGAGATAGGCAGCCTGTATCGATATATGCGGCGCAACATTGGGGCGTGTGAACTTAAGCGAGTTGCTGATGATGTTTTGCAAAACCTGCCGCAGCTGTCCCGGTACGGCCTGGATCTCGGGAAGGTCGTCGACCGCTATGGTGGCGCCCTTCTCCTGGATCGACAGCTCGAGGTCGCTCAACACTTCGGCAATGATCTTATTCAGCTCGACATTCTCAAAGAAATGGGTAACCGATAGCCGCGAGTAGGAAAGCAGGTCGTTGATCAGCTTCGTCATGCGCGCCGACGAGTTGATGATGCGGTTCATGTAATCCATCGCCCCGTCAGCTTCCTGCAGGTACCTATCCTTAATGATGTTGCCGAAGATGTGGATCTTGCGCAGCGGCTCCTTCAGGTCATGCGAAGCAACCGATGCAAATTGCATCAGCTCGGTATTCATATCCTCCAGCTCGTCGTTGCTGCGGAGCAGCTCCTTCGTCCTCTCCTCAACTTTTTGCTCGAGAAGGTCATTCATCATTTTCTGATCGTGGATGTCTGTGCATGTTCCGAACCATTTCGCAATACGCCCCTGCTCGTCGCGGAGCGGAAGCGCGCGGCCGAGGAACCACCTGTAAACACCGTCGTGGCGGCGGAAGCGGTATTCGATCTCGTAGGGTTCGCCTGTATCAAGCGAATGCTTCCAGACCTTCCAGGCCCGCTGCTGATCTTCCGGATGTAGAACGGTGTTCCAGCCCGTGTCCTTTGTTTCCGCGTATGACAACCCGGTATAGTCGTACCATCCCTTGTTGTAAAAATCGTGGTAGCCGTCGGGGCGGGTGGACCAGACAAGCTGCGGCATAAAGTCGGTCACAAACCTGAACTCCTCCATCATCTGCTGCATCTCTCGGTTCTTCGCAACCAGCTGTGACTCCGCCAGCTCCGATGCAGTGATGTCCGTCATTGCGCCGACCATGCGATAGGGCACGCTGAATTCATTTGCGATAACGGACCCCTTTCCCAGTATGCTTGCATAGCTTCCGTCTTCCTTCTGAAGCCGGTATTTGCAGACCCAGCTGCTGTTGGTATTGATCGCCTCATGGATCTGCCTGACCACCTCGTCGCGCTCATCCTGGTGAATATGATCGATCCAGAACGCGCTCGTCATGGCTTTCGCTTCATCACGGCTGTAGCCGAATATATTGTAGAAGCTGTCGCTCCACCACATCCCGTTGTTCACCAGGTTCCAGTCCCACACGATGTCGCTTGCGGCCGCGGCGATGAGGCGGAACCTTTCCTCGCTGCCGGCGAGATCGGCCGTGCGGGCAGCGACCTTTTCCTCGAGGCTGGCATTGAGCGCCTTCAGGTTTTCCTTGGTCCGCATGAGCTCGTGGTAATTCTTCCGGAGCTTTTCTTCAGACAGTTTCTTTTCGTTGGTATTTGTCAGTGTCAGCACGAGGCCGTCCATCATCTTGGTGGCAATAACCTCAAACCATATGGGTTGGTCCTTATGCGTGAAGACAAGCTCTGTGTGAAGTGGCTTGTCTTCCTCCACAACCGCCCTGTATTTTTCGAGGAGGCCATTGGCAAGAAGGGCGGGGACGTGCTCGCGCAGAGACGTTCCCATATAGGCTGTATTCTCCATGCCGAGAAACTTGTCCGATTCATGGTTCCCGGCCAGCCAGGTAAAATCGTTCACATTTCCGGCCGCGTCACGAACGGCCTTAAAAGCCATGATGGCGCTCACAGACGAATTGAATACGCCTTTGATGATGTGATTCAGCTCCCGGATCGCCGTAATATTGAAGAAGGTGATGACCACGCCATCGTTCTCTCCATTCTGACGGAGGTACGGCATAATGCGCATCAGCATGACGAGGCCGCGTTCAAGCTCCA
>JAQBNP010000203.1 GCA_028288515.1 Flaviaestuariibacter sp.
GCACCGGATCCTAGACATGACTGGCGAGATTAATGGTGAGTGTCGTTGTAAAGACCGAATCCGCCTGCGCCACATGGAGGTCGGACTCGCGGTAGAGCAGCGCAAGCTGTCGCCGGAGGTTTGACAGGCCGATGTTCTCTTTGGGCTGGCGGCCGTCGGCTTCCGGGGACTCTGCAGAGTTCCTGACCAGGAACCGGAGGCGGCTGTTGCGGATCGACAGGTGGATATCGACGAAGGCATTGCCCCTTGTTTCGGAGACGCCGTGCTTGAAAGCGTTTTCAACAAGTGGGATGAGCAGCAGCGGTGGCAGGGCCTGCTTCGGATCCTCGATGTCTGTGGTCAGATTGATGCGCAGGGATTCGTCATACCGAAGCTGCTCGAGCGCGATATAGTCGTCGATGATCCGGAGCTCCTGCCCCACCGCGATATAGTCGCCGCCGGCTTCATAAAGCATGAAGCGCAGCATTTTGGAGAGGCGGAGGATGGATTCCGGCGCACGGTCGGATTTATCGCGGGCAAGCGAATAAATATTATTCAGTGTATTGAAGAGAAAGTGCGGGTTGGTTTGTGACCGGAGATAATTGAGCTCGGCTTCCTGTTTTTCAATCCGGAGCTGCTGGGTCATATGCTTCAGCCGGGTATACGCGTAGGCGTGGCGAACGATACCGAAGAAGAAGAACGATGAAACGGTGTAGGGGAAATGATAACCGACACCTGCCGTGATCGATTTGAAGTCGCGCAACGAAGTATAGATATGGAGCCGGATGCCAATGAAGCGCCACAGATAGAGGCCGAACGAACCCAGCATCAGGACGGCCCAGAAGAGGACGATGCCGAGGAGAATATTGGACAGGAAGCTCGCGCGCTTGCGGCGGACCAGCGGCAAGACCCATTCGAACAGGACGATATTGAGTGCCAGTACGTAGATGCCGGCCCATAGGTAATTCAGCGTTCGCACGCCGCTGTTGGGCCGATCCGTAATGACACTGTACACGACCCACAGGGCCGAGAAGGCGAGCCAGGCCCACCCGTAAAACCGAACCCGTTCCTTATCGATCGATCGTGTTGTCATGCTTCGTGCGCTAAATATCGGCAAATGTTGGCGACCTGTCGGCCGATTCTATCAACCCCCGTTTCGGGTCAATGAACAGCGGCGCGTGGTCAACGGCGATCCATGCGGAAGCGGTTTATCCTGATGGACGGAATTACTTCGGATATCGACTGCGCTGCTGGCAGCCGTTGCCCGGGACACGTTGTTTGTGGCGTTCCGGCCGTTGTTCGTTGACAGTGGCGTTGCCGTGGACGCTGGTTGGAATATTCTTGTGCTGGAAGCCGGCTGCCGGCTGAAAACCAGCTTGAAAAAATTATCAAATCAACGTTATGAAACAAATGTTCTTTCTCCTTCTCGCGGCGCTTGCCGTTGGTTCAATGGCACACGGCCAGGCACAGGCAAACGAGGCGGCCGCTCACTGGAAGACCTGGCTGCTGGACGACGAAACTTCCATTGTGATCGGCGCCCCTCCCACTGCCACGCAAACAAGGGCGGAGCTTTCTTCCCTGCGGAAGGGCCGCCAGCAGCTTGATGCAAAGAGAAAAACCGCGATCGCCTATTGGGATGCCGGTGCGCCGGCCTACCGGTGGAACCAGGTATTGCCGGGGCTCGTTTCGCAGAAACAGGAGGTGCAGCTTCGGATGCCGGGGGCATGGATGAACCTCGCGATCTACGATGCGACGATCCTTGCATGGCGCGAAAAGATGCGATACAAGAGGGCACGACCAACAACGCTTGACCCGTCGATGCCGGCACTGGCGCAGGTTCCGCGTACTTATGGCTACCCCTGCGAGCATTCCGTGACGGCGGCAGCTGCGGCGCACGTGCTCTCTTATTTTTTTCCCGAGAAGAAGGATTCGATCATGGCAATGGCGCATGCCGCTTCACAGTCGCGCGTGGATGCCGGTGTCCAGTTTCCGAGCGATGCGGAGGCGGGCTGGAAGCTGGGCGAGCAGGTGGCTGCGCGCATCATTGAAAAGGCAAAGAATGACGGGTCGGCGGCGAAGTGGGACGGAAAGATGAACACCGACCCGGCGAAGTGGACGGGCAGCTACCCGGTTGGGATTACGCTGGCCTCCTTCGTGCCGCTCGTCATCAGGTCGGCCGACCAGTTCCGTCCGGGCCCGCCGCCCTCGTTCGAAGCGGATATGAAGGAGCTGAAGAATTTCAAGCAGACGTTCCGGACAGCCGCCCAGGCGTATTACTGGGCGAGCTCGGCGGATGTGTGGACGGACCTGGCGGCGCAGAAGATATTTGAGTACCGCCTGTCGGATGATGCACCGGCCGTGGCTCGTATCTACGCGGTGCTGAGCGTGGCGTATCATGATGCCGCGATGGCGATCATGGATGCGAAGTATGCGTATTGGGGCATCCGGCCGAACCAGTATGATACGACGTATAAATCGCTGATCCCGACGCCACCGTTTCCAGGATATCCGTCCGGTCATGCTGCCGGGGCGGCCACGTCGTGCGCGGTGCTGTCCTATTTTTTCCCGGCCGATGTGCCGCAGTTCCGGAAGCTGGCGCGGGACTGTGCTGAGTCGAGGTTCTATGCGGGCATTCATTTCCGGTCGGACAACGAGACCGCGTTGACAATGGGGGATGCCATTGGAAGCTACATCGTAAAGACGTTTGTGGGAAAATAAGCGGAGGGGTGTGAACGTGTGAGTGAACAGCAAGCGACCAGGGGCGTGAAGGAGCACAAAGAGAATCGCACAGCGGTTTGGTGTGCTTCTTTGCGCTCTTTGCGTGAAAGACTGTTTGGTCTTCTGCTGTGGATCGTCACGCTCCTTATGGTGTCGTTCACGCGCACCTTTGCCAGCTCTCCTTTGCGGTTCCTTTGCTTCTTTGCGGTCTTTGCGTTTACGGCTGTTTACTCTTTGAACCCCATCTGGTTTTCCATTTCCCTTTGGAAAAATTGAAGACAAGGGTGAAAGGTGGTAAAGCCACGAACACCATCAAGCTGCGCGAGCAGCGCCCATGGGATTTGCCGAATGCCTTATCTTCAATTCCGCCGGCCCGATCCCAAGTTGACCCCATTGACAATTTTCCAATATATGAGAATGACGTTCTTTATCCTTACCCTTCTTTTTTGCCTTTCTTCTTTCGGCCAGATCAGGATCCAAAATGTCGATCTCAAAAACCGTGATTCGAGTATACTCTTCCGTGACATGGTCAACCATATCGAATTATCGGGTTTACCTGACCCGGCAAAGGTCGGCATCTGGATTCAGGGAGGAATGGTATCCTATATCGGCAAGGGGAAATACCTCGCGATGAGGCTTACCGGGGAAGAGGCTGTCATAAGCTTGTTTGCGCAGAAAAAGTCGGGTGCCAAAACAGTCCTAACGTCGAGGCGTTTCTTTGTGCAGACTGCAGGAGAGCCGTCTGTCACGCTGGATGAGGAGTTTACTGATACAGTTTCAAATGGGCAGGAATTGAACCGGACCAGACTTGAAGTAAAATTACCAAACCCGAACTACGGAGGCCAGTACCAAGTTGCACATTTCGAAATATGTCTTATTGACCCGATGAAAAACATTGTCCTGCCGCCCACGTTTATTTCCGGTGAGTACCTGGGGAAGGAAATCGATGACAAAATTCAAGCACTTCCGGTAGACGGCATCATTCGTTTTACGCAGGTTGTTCTAACGTACCCGGACGGAGGATTCCATAAGTATAAGGATTTCTCCCTTCGAAGAAAATGAACGCAAGCTGGCTACTTGGGGCATATGGATACCGCAGTTAATCGATCATCTGACCGGGCATTCCAACCATATCTTCAGACCCAGGCAGCCGGGCGCAAACAGCGCAGGGAAGCATGTTTTATTGAATACCTATCAGATGCCCTTTATCATTCAACGAAGTTTTAACCCCGACTACAAAAGCCTGCTGACCAGGCCCCGCGTTTCACATAAAGTAAGTGAGTACGTTGTCGACTTCATGAACGAGCATCTCCTCAGGCCTTGCAAGGTCTTGCAAAGCGACAAGTACACGTATCGATTCACCTTCTCTTTTTCTTTTTCGATTCCCAAAAGAACGTTTCCGTACACCAGTCCATTTGCGACGGACAAAAGACTTTATTTTTCGCAACGAGGTTTCCGGTCGTTCGAAAAGACCGAAAAATGGGCGACCATGAGCGTTATTGCTGACGATATCTACCACACCATCAGCCCCTACGAATATGCAACTGTCATCTTCGAAATTTTTTCCGATTTCTTACTGACCAATTACCGGACGATTGACAAA
>JAQBNP010000292.1 GCA_028288515.1 Flaviaestuariibacter sp.
GGACCCGCTATGTCGGTAAGAGCAGGAGCCAAGATCATGCCGATGTCCCGAGCGGCCAATTCCCACCCAAGCCTTCGAAGATCCTGCGGATGCAAATTAACTCCCGCAGAGACAGCTACAGCATCCACGTTGGTGGCCAAGATCACCGCGAGAATCGAATCGAAGTCTGCATCCACCCCGGTGACCGGAACCGTCAAACCTAGATCGCAATCCTTATCCTCCACCGCCCCGGGTAAATGAGCGGCCACAGGCAGATAGCCCGCTGAGGGTTCGCTACGGAGTGACTTGATCAAGTGGGCTGCGGAGTAAGGTCCGCCGATAATGAGTACACGGGAAATGCTCTTGCCCTGCGTTCGCTCGAGACTGAGGTGCTGGCGGACTAGCCATCGCCCAATCAGAAGCCCAAGCGCGCCAGCAGGGAGCGCCAGGCCCACAAAGCCTCTTGCTGTGTCGATCCGCATCGCGTAAGAGACGATGGCTACAAATCCAAATAGCCACGCTGTGCTTGCCAGAACCCTTTTGTATTCCTCAGAACCCGATCCCAGCACCCGAGGCTCCCTTGAACCCCAGAACTCAAGCATCAACCACCAGGCTATTACCAAGACCACGGACAGGGACGCGTAGTCAATGTCCGTGGCTTTACCCGCACTGAAGTCTGAAAATCCAAAACGGACGCCGAATGCCCCGGCCACGGCCCAGGCAACGATCCCCGCGTCCAACACTCTGAGGCGCCGCGCATATGTGCGACGCCAAGAAATTCCCTGATGTAGCGTCCCCAATTATCCCCCAGTGCCAAATAACCATTCCCCATAGAAGATCTTACTTGCTCCCCAGCCCAGGCCCGACCTAGACGGCAGAGAATGCGCCGGACCTGCGCCCCGCAGGAGCGCTCGGGCCAGCGGAATATCGGCTCGGTAAGCGGCTGCGTTGTGATACCCGCGTTGGATGGCTTGATCCAGATAATGTTCGCTTCTATCTTGCCGGTGGTGGCGCCGGTGACGATCAGGACCTCAATCTCTTTCCACCATCTTTAAACGGTGCGGTAGAGCTTGGTCGTCTCCCGCCGTCCGGGAACTCGACCGGGTCTTGGGTTCATCCTCATTGCCCAGGGCAACCAGACGGGACGATTGCCGTGACAGCCGTGCGTGTGCGCCAGGCCCTCAGCACCTTACTGAGCGCCGTCTGGGCGTCAATCGCGACATCTGCACCGCCAAACGTCACTCCAACAGTCTGGCGAGGGGAGTTACCGACACCTTGCGGCTCAGCCGACGACGGCGCCCTCTGCCGGCCCCTGCCCAGAAACACGAACCGGAGTCCCGTTCCTGGAATTTAGGTGGAGCGGAACCGGCATTTACGTCAATAACGCGCGGACGCGGCAACCGTTTCAGATACCGCCCGGGACGGAGGACTAACCGACAACCTGAACCCGGAGCCAGCCCATGGATCAGGTAGGCGCGTAACCTTCGGTGACTAGTCGACTTCCGCGACGATTCGGAGCCCGACTTCGGCACACCGGAAGAGTTGACGCTGTAACCGGGCAGGTTGAAGATCCTGGTAAAGCGTTGACTGCCACCCGGTGGGCACATCCAGGACCGTGATTATGTTCCCGGTTGAATGCTTAGATGCAATCATTCCGGGATGGCCACGGCGCGCTTTCATCTACGGCGCTGAATCAACTCCCCACGACCTACGACGGTTTATCAAAGACGCCGGTCACCTCCGTGTACGTCGCTGTTCAACAAAGGTAATTGGAGCCCCAAGACATCACCTCGCAATACGCAAAGTTCCCTACGGAGCTCGGACGCTTGTTTTATAAGTAAACAACAGTTCGACACGATTTAGCACTTCCCCTGCACTCGATGCAAGCTTGCCGCGAATTGGGCTTAGGACAGCCTCTTTTTTAAGTTTGTGCATCAGGTCTTCATTATCGTATATGGAACTTAGCGCTTCAGCTAGAGCCGTGGGGTTCGGATCGGTACAGATCCCCCCGCCATGTAAGAGGATTTCCGAAGTCCCCCCACACCCGTAAGCAACAACCGGTCGTCCTGCTAGAACTGATTCTGCCGTGACTTTGCCAAAGGCTTCATTTTTCGAACATACAATGGAAATATCGGCCGGTTGATAGGCCTGAAGAACCTCTGATGTGGAATTTTTTAGGGCCACCGAATCCTGCAGGCCAAGCTTTGCAATAGTCGCTCTGAGAGCCGATAGGTCACTGTCGCTGCCATGTCCATACAGTTTAAGGCTTACAGGTGTACCGCGATCGCGGGCGATACGAACGGCCTGAATTGCATCCAGTTGACCTTTCTCAGGACTAACGGTTCCAAACATAACGGCTTTCAAGCCTTGATCGAAGCGATCATGACGAAGCTCGGGTTGGAAATCTAAAAATTCTTGGCTCACCTGAGGATAAATGATGGTGCTGGCCGACCTGATCTGGCCAGCTACATATTCGGAGATCGCAACCACATCGGTAGCCCAAATCGATAAGAGCCGCCTGATGACCGCTTTAGGAAAAGCCGATTTCAGCATGGGATTCGTCATTAGACTCTCTCGAACCATGAGTAGGCTTGGAACGCCACTGAGGTGCGCTGCAATCAATGGAACGGGTGCGACGCTACTGTTTATTACGACGGCGTCAAACTTCTCCTCTTTAAGGAGACGCAAGTAGCCCGGAAGGTCGCACAAAGCTTGGGCAAACCGAACCAGTCCGACTGGCAAAGTGTATCGACGACCCATCCAGAGACGGCTGCGGAGAATAACAATCTGAAACGATCCGGAAAACGGACGGAGCAGCTCGACCAAAGCGCCGTTGGCCGGCAGTGCCACGGTGCCTATATGGCCTCGGGCTGCTGCTTCTTTGACCAGGTGCACTAGACTCTGCTCGGCTCCTGCTGCGCCGGAGCTGTGCGACGTAAAGAGTATCTTCAATTTAAGCTACCGGCTTTTTTAGAGACGCTGTTGGACCATAGATGCCCCGCAGGCCATGACTTAAACCCTTGACAACTGAATAAGAGACTGCGGGTGACTTCAACAAGGTCAGGAGCGCATTGCGAAAGAGCCCTAACCCCGAAAGCCAACCGAATCTACCGAAATGCTTGCGGAGAAAGAGCAGTTCATTTCGGTAGGAGTAATACACAGCCGTCGGTGATGTACCAGACAGCGAGCCGCCTCGCCGATGTATAAGAGCGGCACCACAGCTGTATCTAAGTTTTTTGCCAGATAGGCCCACACGGTAGCAGTAGTCAAACTCTTCCTTGTAATGGAAGAACCTTTCATCAATAAATCCCAGCTGTTCCGCAGTGCGCAGCTCGATCAAAATAGCCGCTCCCGACACGATGTCCACATCGTGTCCTTCTCCGCAAGCACTTTCGCATGTGAAGGGGACGGGCTTTCGGCCCTGCAAGTGCGCGGCTGAGACATACGGAATGAGGTCTTCTGTAACTTGAGCGGTGCCCACGACTGCATAACCATTGGACATTCTTAGCATCGACGCGATAACCATGATCGATGGGAGTGTATCCGGGTTAAGAAGGACAGCATGGGAAAATCCGTTGGCTGCGGCCCATTTAAGCCCAACGTTCATGCCGCCGGCGTAGCCCAGATTCCTGGTGCTCTCTAGGACAGTGACCTGAGGATGTGTCCGCCGGATAGTTTCTGCTTCCAGTGGATCACTTGAAGCGTTGTCAACGACGGTGATGGCCCACTCGCAGTCCGCCAAAGATTCGATCGCCTGGAGCGTATCCTTATAAGAATTCCAGTTCAGAATTATGAGGCAAAGCCGAACGTTTTTCATAATGGCTACGTCCTTCAAACTAGTTCTCCTGCCTTATTCCAGACAACATGCCTTCAACAACAGCGCGCGACCCGGCCGCATTCCCCTTGGCGCGTACCAAAAGGGCATAGGCGATTCGGGAACACAGCAGGATCGGAAGTCGCAAGGGATAAAATCGCCGGAAGAAAATAACGCGGCTCTTCGTGGATTCGCGAAAGGCGGTTACAGACTTAGCAGCCAAGTTTGGGGTACTTCCAGTCGTGAGACCTTGGTCATGTTCGACGGTGACGCTCGATAACGTGTCCATACCGATGCCTAGTTGATGCGCGCGCAAGGCCAAGTCTGCCTCCTCCATGAAGAGGAAGTATCTATCATCAAATCCGCCAAGCTCCAGCCATGCCTCTCGCCGGAACAAGATCGAGTGGCCCGCCGGGTACTCAAAAGAAAAGGTGCGCCGCCCCAAAGCCGACTTGCTGCTAGTACTTCCTCGGCCAGTTAGCGTGTTCAGGGTCCCCAGGCCGTGGCCCTTTGTGTCGTTTTCAATCGTAGACGTCGCCCAGATCCTAGACGGACTCATTTTCAGGTCATGAATGAGGTTGGCCCCGCGGCCGCGGACCCGAGTGTCAGGATTAAGAATCCAAACGACCGTGGCGCCACGTTCTAGAAGGACTGTCACGGCGAGATTATTGCCGGCACCATAACCAAGGTTTATTGGAGACTGCGTGACATCGATTGTAAAGAGTTCTGAAGACGACGACTCTGCAAGTCGTCGCAGTCCTTCGGATTCTCTATTTTCGGAGTCCAGACTGTTGTCTACGATGCTAACTTTTGTAGTAATCCCCTCCGTGAAGCTGACGAGGGAGCCAATCAGACTCGCGACGCTATCTAAAGAAAAATAGTTAACGATGGAAATGCCGAGTACAAATTCACCAGTCATCGCTTCAATCTTCTGACTGTTTTCTGCTTCGTTATACATCCGAAGAAGCCTTTCTGATTGGATTTGATGCCGCGTGATGCAGCCGAAGTCTAATTTCCATGTCTCAGTGTGTCCACTCTCGTGTTCATCGAGGACAAATCTACCCAGTTTCGAATTTTCGCACTGAATGATTCTTCTGAAAACATGGGAGCCTTCAAACTGGCATTAGACATATCCTTAGTAGCTGCATAATTAACAGCGGCCCTAATGCTCGGCCCTTCAAAGGTGTCAACAGCAGTGCCGCCGTCCAAGGCGACGACGCTCTCAACAGCCCCCCCAACGGAATTGACGATCACAGGAGTTCCGAGGGCCATAGCTTCCACGGGAAGAATTCCGAAATCTTCCACAGGCGGGAAAATAAAGACCAATGCGCGCTGAATAAGCGCATATAAAAGATGATCGCTGGGTGCTCTGACAAAGTGGACGGGCACTGACGCTTGTGCAGCCAATTCAATCAAGGCTTTTTCTTCCGGTCCAGAGCCTGCTAGTACGACGGGAACTCCGCTGGACTCACCGGCTCGAATTACATTTTCTAATTGCTTGTATGGCACAAAACGAGAAGCACCTAGAATGTAAGTTTCTGGGAGGCGTTCGATTTCAGCAACTTCCGCTGCGCTCAGCACCTCTACCCAACTGCGGACCGACTGAAGTTTTGTTACCGAAACCGGTGGGTAGATTACGCACGACTCTTGGCCCCAGGTGTCCTTAATCCGTTTTCTTACAAACCCGCTATTGGCAGCAAATAGTGCGCCGTCTGCGGCTCGGCGCTTGTCTAATTGACGGTAGTACGGCGAAACCAAACGCGTTACGGGATTCTGTCCTCGCTTATCAAGCTCTGGTGTCCAAATGTATCTGGCGGGCGTGTGGACGTATACGTGCATCTTCTGTTGGGTGCGGCTCGAACGAGTTCCGACATGGTGTGCAAAAAGATGCG
>JAQBNP010000247.1 GCA_028288515.1 Flaviaestuariibacter sp.
TCAAAACATTCGTGATCGATTCCATACACTACCGGGATGAACAGCCGCGAAAAAACTACAGCGAGCTGATCGCCCGGCACCTCCACCACGACTACTCCCATCTCAGCAACCTTTTTTCTGAAGTCGAAGGCATCACCATCGAGCAATACATCATCAACCAGAAGATCGAAAAAGTAAAAGAGCTCCTGCTCTACGATGAATTGTCCCTTTCGCAGATCGCCGTGCAAGTGGGCTACAGCAGCACGGCACACGTTTCTGCGCAGTTCAAAAAGCTCACGGGACTGACCGCCACCGAATTCAAGAAAAGGGGAGTGGAAAGCAGGAAATCACTCGACAAGGTCGGAAAGCCAAAATAGTGTAAATCGGATCCATGATTGTGTAACAACGCCCGCTTCTTACGGCGGTAGCTTCGCGTCATAAATTATTTTTTATGACACATACCTATCACATCAGCGGCATGACCTGCAACAGCTGCGTTGCCAAGGCAAAAAGCCAGCTCCTGATGCTCGGCGACATCACGGAGGCAGACGTTCAGCTGGCGGCGCCGCAGGCGACCATCACCATGGAAAAGCATATTCCTGTCGCAGCATTGCAAACGGCGTTGAGCAAGGCAGGCCCGTACACCATCACGGAAGCAGATGGCGGAATGCACCATGCCGCTCCCACGGAAGAATCAAGGTCATGGCTGGCTACCTACAAGCGCATTCTCGTGATCGCTGCGTACATCATCGGGATCAGCTTTTTGATCGAAGTCACCAGGGGCCGTTTCAACCTGGAAAGCTGGATGTACCATTTCATGGCCGCATTTTTCCTCGTGTTCTCGCTCTTCAAAATGCTGGACCTGGACGGATTTGCAAAGAGTTATGCGATGTATGATATCGTTGCCAAAAGATGGAAAGGCTGGGGCTACGCATATCCTTTCATCGAGCTTTTCCTCGGGATCGCTTATCTCCTGGAGTTTAACCTCCCGGTCACCCATGTCATCACCTTCGCGGTCATGAGCATCAGCATCGTTGGCGTGCTGCAAAGCGTTTTGAACAAGCGGAAAATTCAGTGTGCCTGCCTGGGGTCTGTGTTCAATTTGCCAATGAGCACGGTGACGATCATCGAAGATGCGTTGATGATCGCCATGAGCGGGATCATGCTGATTTCAATGATGACCAACTCATAAGACTTGTTACTGGTGTGGTCGATCAGCGCGACAATCAAATTGCCTGTCGAGTTCTGTTGCCGCGATCAAATCAGGCAATTCAAGGCCGGAACACTCGCTGCAGGAAAATAAATTTTGCGAAACCAACCGGTTGCGCATATATTTGCAACCGAACGGTTTCTAAAACGAAAGCGCACAACCATGAGGAGGGATATTTTCCAGGCCATCGCAGACCCCACACGGCGGTCCATCCTGGCGCTCATCGCATCGCAGGCCATGACGCCCAACGCCATCGCCGACAATTTCGACGCAACGCGCCAGTCCATTTCAAAGCATCTCCGCATCCTCGTCGAGTGCGAGCTCGTGAACCAGGAGCAGCAGGGCCGCGAGATCTATTACTCTCTTGAACTCCAAAAAATGAAAGAAGTCGATAAATGGATCAGCCAGTTCAGGAAACTCTGGGAAACACGCTTCCACCAGCTTGGCAATGTCCTCGCAGATATGAAGAAGCAAAAAAAATAACAGGGGCTCCTCTTTGGGGTCCTTCAACAATAGCCATGCAGATCGAAGTTTTCCGGACCGACGTCAACACGAAAGAGCACGCCGACACGGTCCTGGATCTTCTGCGCCGCATCCTGCCCGCAGGCAGGCTCAATTTCGACCTTGCCGACCGCGACAACATCCTGCGCATTGAAGCAAGGGAGGTACAGGTTCAGTCCATTGTCTCGCTTCTTGCCGCCGCCGGCTTCATATGTATCCCACTTGAATCTTAAAACCGATCAACATGAATCATGACTCCCTCTTCGACTTTATCGTCGACAAACCGACAAAGACAGTGTCCGTATCAATGACCTTCGACGCCGGCCTCGCTCTCGTCTGGGACGCCTTCACCAAGGCGGAAATCCTCGACCAGTGGTACGCCCCCAGGCCCTGGACGTCCAAAACAAAACGCATGAACTTTGAGGTCGGCGGCTCCCGCTTTTATGCAATGGTCAGTCCCGAAGGACAGGAAATGTGGTCGCTCCAGAAGTACACGTCGATCACGCCGAAAACGAATTTCAAGTTCTTCAACGCCTTCGCGGACAAGGACGAGAACCTGCAGCTGCCGGGTTCTGACTGGGACCTGGCGTTCACCGGCGATGAGGAGACGACCAATGTCAGCATCACCATCTATAACGAGTCCCTTGAGCGCATGGAAAAGATGATCGCCATGGGCTTCAAAGAAGGATTCACGGCAACGCTGGCAAACCTCCGCAACCTGCTGGCCACCCAGGCCGGGAAATAACTTTGCTCAAAGACGACGGCAGCAGCCACCGCCGGCGCGAGGGGAGGGGCCGATCCGCTTCGGCGCAAAGTCGAAGCGGCAGTTCCGGGAGTATGTTCAAGGCCCTCATGTTCAACAATCGATGTTCAATTTTCAGTGCCCAGGGCAATGCATCTTCCACCCGACTCGAACACCGAACATCGATTGTTGATCATTGATCATTCCCTCCCTTCCCTCCCTTCCCTCCAGGCGAGCATGCCTCACTCGTATCTCATTCGTAGTTCACTCGTAGTGCAGTCGTATTTCAGTCGTAGTTTACTCATAGTTTACTCATAGCAGACTCATAGCACACACGTAGGTTCTTCGGACACCCTTCGGTCTTCCTTCGGTCTTCCTTCGGTCATCCTTCGGTGATCCTTCGGTCAATTTACGTGTTGTCAGGCCGAAAACGTCCGCGAGACAGGGGCCTGCACCCACGGCCCACCCCTCCCCCACCGCCGGCCCGTCCGGATGCGTTTGGCAGAAGGAGAGAAGAGAGGGCCAGCAGCCAGGAAATCCGCCCGTGCAGCGCATGGCACGCTTCTGTTTCCTTGCGTACCTTGCCATCAACCTTCGCCCATGCTCGACCTCGTCATCGAAGCCCGCACCGCAGCCATCAGCGCTGCCATGAATGTCCGGCGCATCCTGCCGTTCCGCCTCCGCCGCATGATCGGCCCCTTCATTTTTATGGACCATGCCGGCCCGGTCACCAACCTGCCCGCGCAGCCGTCATCTCTCGACGTCCTCCCGCACCCGCACATCGGGCTGTCCACCGTCAGCTACCTGTTCGGCGGGCAGGTTACGCACCGCGACAGCCTCGGTGTGGAGCAGGTCATCCGGCCCGGGGAAGTGAATTGGATGACGGCCGGTCGCGGCATCTCCCACTCCGAGCGCTTCGAGGACCCGTCCGCCCTCGCTGGGGGCCTCGAAATGATGCAGACCTGGGTGGCCCTCCCGGAACGCGACGAGGAAGCGGCGCCTTCGTTTCACAATTACACGCCTGACCAGCTACCGGTCTTTACGGAAACCGGTGTCTGGATGCGCCTCATTGCCGGAACAGCCTACGGCCTGAAAAGCAGCGTCAACACCACATCCCCGCTGTTTTACCTGCACGTGGTTCTGCAGCGCGGCGCGCGGTTCGGACTTCCCAAAGAGCACGCCGAGCGCGGATTTTATATCGTGAAGGGACGGGTCGAGGTAGCCGGCGTTTCTTATGATGCCGGCAAGATGCTCGTGTTCAGCAAAGGTGTCGATCCGCTGATCACGGCCATCGACGAAACGACGCTGATGCTGCTCGGCGGCGAGCCCCTCGGCGAGCGCTTTATCTGGTGGAACTTCGTCTCGTCGCGGAAAGAGCGCATCGAGCAGGCGAAGGAGGACTGGAAGCAGGGCCGCATCATCCTGCCACCGAACGATGACAAGGAGTTCATCCCGCTGCCGGACGACCGCTCGAGACCGGCCGGAACGGCGCCGCGCCCGGAACCGTTGTCCTAAAGTGGAGGAGGTCCTCTGCATGCAATGTTCGTGTGGTCGCTATTGCAGATTGGCGATTGCAGATTTTTGTAGGTTCATGTGGGCGGGGAGAAAGGGAGAGTGAATAGCCAATAGTGAATAGCGAATGATGAGTAGTAATGCTGAACCGTGGGGCTCCGCTCCATGAAGAATGACCAAAAATCTGCAATCGCCAATCTGCAATCACCGATTTCCTTCCTACTTTCATCCTCCCAACCCCTTGCCAGTGAACCCTGAAGTCCAACACGAAATTTCGGTGCCTCCATTCCTGCAGGGTGGCGGTGAAATGGGCGAGCGCACCCGCCTTCATGACTGGTCGCAAACACCGCTTGGACCCATCGATACCTGGCCGCAAAGCCTGCGCAGTACCCTGGGTATCCTCCTCCATTCAGCTTTCCCGATGTTTCTCTTCTGGGGGGACGACCATATCTGCTTTTACAACGATGCGTACCGCCCCAGCCTCGGCAATGATGGGAAGCACCCCGCCGTTGGCAAGAAAGGAACAGAGGTATGGCCCGACATCTGGGACTTTATCGGCCCGCTCATCCACGCGGTCAGGACCACCGCCGAGCCCGTCTGGTTCGAGGACCAGCTCCTCCCCATTCATCGCAACGGCCGCATGGAAAATGTCAACTGGACATTCAGCTACTCGCCCGCCTACGGAGACGACGGCTCCGTCAGCGGCGTCTTTGTCACCTGTATGGAAACGACAAAGGCAATGGAGGACAAGAAACGCCTCGCCGAAAGCGAATCGCTTTTCCGCAGCATGGTGGAGCAGGCGCCGGTCGCCATTGCGCTCACCCGCGGCGAGGACATGGTCATCGAAAGCATCAACGAATCGATGCTTCGTATCATGGAAAAAACGGACAGGAGTGAGGCGCTTCACCGCAGCCTCCCCGATGTTCTCCCCCAGCTCCGCGACCAGGAGATCCTGGAGGTAATCCGTGCTGTGTACCGCAACGGACAAGCCTTTAGCGGGGCTGACATGCCTGTCACGATGATCACCGACGGGAAGCCGGACCTGCGCTTCTACGATATCTCCTATACCCCCGTGGTCGAGAATGGACAGATCACATCCGTCCTCCATGTGGCGGTCGACGTCACGGACAAGGTCCGAAGCCGGAAGGCGATGGAGGAGAGCGAGTACCTGTTCAGGAACCTGCTCCAGGAAACGCCCGTCGCCACCGCATTGTACCGCGGAGGCGAGCTCAGGATCCAATACGTAAACGACCTGATGATCAAGTATTGGGGGAAGGACGCATCGGTGATCGGCAAGACGATGCGTGAGGCATTGCCGGAACTGCACAACCAGCATTTCCCCGAATCGATGGACCGCGTGTTCGCCAGCGGCGAGCCGTATGTCGGCTTCCGTGAAAAAGCCGACCTGGTCGTTGACGGCAAGCTCCAATCGTTCTATTTCAACTTCACCTTCAAGCCCCTGCGCAGCGTCGATGGAAGCATCTACGGTGTCCACCACACCGCCATCGATGTGACCAGCGAAGTGCTGGCGCAGCAAAAGCTGGAGGAAAGCGAGAAGAACCTGCGCAACACCGTGCTGCAGGCGCCCGTCGCCATGTGTATCCTCAAGGGGCCGGACAATATCGTCGAGATCGCCAATGAGCGCATCATCGAGCTGTGGGGCGCCACTGGCCGCAACGTCATCGGCCGCTCCATCTTCGAAGGTGTCCCTGAAGTGAGCGGGCAGGGCTTCGAAGAATTGCTGCACCATGTCTATACAACCGGCGAAACCTATAAAGCATCGGGAGTGCCGCTCAACGTCATGCGCAATGGGCGCATCGATACGATCTACGTCGACTTCGTTTACGAAGCCTACCGCGAAGATGACCGCTCCATTGGAGGCGTCATCGCGGCGGCGATCGATGTAACGGAGCAGATGACAGCCCAGATGAAGTTGAGCCTCGCCGAGGAGAAAGTACGCATGGCGGTTGCCTCCGCTGCCCTCGGCACCTACGAGATCGACCTCGCCACCAACGAGGTCATTTCATCCGAACGCTTCAACGAGTTGTGGGGAACCACGCGCACGCTGACCCGCGATGAATTCGTTAGCGCCATCCATCCCGACGACCTGCCCGGGCGCGACAAGGCGAACGAGCAGGCTCTTGAAACGGGCGGCCTCACCTACGAGGCCCGCGTCCGCCGACCCGATGGCACGCAGATCTGGGTCCGCATTACCGGCCGTTTCGCTTACGACAAGAACGGCGAGCCCAACCTCCTGATCGGCGTTGTGCAGGATATCACCGAGCAAAAACTCTTCGCCGAGGAGCTCCGCAAGCAGGTGCAGGAACGGACGGCCGAGCTGGAACGGAAGAACATCGAGCTGCAGCGCTCAAATGGACAGCTCGAAGAGTTTGCCCACGCCGCATCCCATGATCTGAAAGAGCCGATCCGGAAGATCCACTTCTTCACCGATATGCTCAAGAAGCAGCTGGGCGCGAAGCTTGTTCCAGATGACGAGCGCATCTTCGACCGTGTCGAGCACGCCACGAAGCGCATGAATGCGCTCATCGACGACCTCCTTCTGTACTCGCACGTGAGCCAGAAGCCGCACGAGAAAGAATCGATCAACCTGAATGAAAAGATCGCGAAAGTGCAGGAAGACCTCGAGCTGGACATCGCGGAGAAGCAGGCCGTCATCGTGGTGGGTCCGCTGCCCGTGGTGAAAGGGTACAGGCGCCAGATCCAGCAGCTCTTTCACAACCTGTTCACCAACGCGCTCAAATACAGTCTTCCCGAGCGTCCGCCCCGCATCAGCGTCGAAGCGGCAACGGTTACGGGTGAGGAAGCGGGACTTGATGCAGGCCGGGCCTACCACCGGATCACGGTGAGCGACAATGGCATCGGGTTCGAGCAGGAGCATGCCGACCGCATCTTCCAGATGTTCCAGAGGCTGCATGGAAAGAACGAATACAAAGGAACCGGCGTTGGCCTGTCGATCGTGCGCAAGGTGGCCGAGAACCACGGTGGCAAGATCACGGCCGAGGGCATCCCGGGCGAAGGCGCCACGTTCCACCTCTACCTGCCCGTGGAAGATTGAGCCGCACGACTGTTGGGCGGCCCCTTATTTTTTTGCGATCGCTGTAACCTTTTGCATGCCCGGCTGCCCTCTATGATGGCGGGTAGCCTGTTACACCCGTCAACTGACAAATGAAAGAGAGCACATGAGCAAGGTGATGGAAACGATCCGCATGGATTCCGACGACGTGATCATTGAAAAGATCTGCGGGGGCGATACACCCCTGTTCGAGATCCTCATCCGCCGCTACAACCCGGTGCTGTACAGGATCGCGCGCGGGTATGGGTTCAATCACCAGGATGCCGAAGACCTCATGCAGGAAACGCATGTTGCCGCTTTCCTCGATCTCCGGAAGTTCGAGGGCCGCGCCTCCTACAAGACCTGGGTGTCGCGGATCATGATCAATAAATGTCTTTATAAATTGAAATACGGATCCTACAAGCGGGAAGTCCCGCACGACGCGGTGGACGAAGAGGCCGCAGCATCGGCCGCAGCCCACTTCGAAGCAGACAAGACCCTGACGCGGGAGCTCGGTCACATTCTCGAGAGAAGCATCGGCGCGATCCCGCTGCCCTACCGGACGGTGTTCGTGCTGCGCGTGGTGGAAGGATTCTCGGTTGCCGAAACGGCCGCCCTGCTGCAGATCACGCCGGTGAATGTGAAGGTGCGATTGAACCGCGCAAAAGCGCTCCTTCAAAAAAAGATCGAGGCTTCCTACTCGCAGGCCGATCTCTACTCATTCCATCTTTCCTATTGCGACGGCCTTGTCCGCCGCGTGTTCGAATCCATCCGTGACCAGCACCCGGCCTGAGGCAGGCGCTGGTTTCATCATGCCTGGCGGTGAGCCACCACCGCGCCTCCATTGCGCTCCTGAGGGCATCCTGGCTGTTTTTTCCCGTCCATCGTAACCTTTTCGCTCTTCGGCAACACTACCTGTTACGGGCAGGAAGCCCGGCAAAAAAAGAGACGACATGCAGCAAAACGGAACCACGCACCGCAACGGGATCGCCGCCAACGGCGCAGCCCGCATCACTTCAACAGAGACACCGGTCCTCAATACGCAACAGGCCCTGACCGATGACGAGAAGATCCGCCTCATCACCTTTCATTTTTCCCGCATCATGGAAACGCTGGGCCTCGACCTTGCCGACGACAGCCTGTGCGAAACACCGGCCCGTGTGGCGAAGATGTTTGTGACGGAGGCATTCAGGGGACTCAACGAATCCAACAGGCCCGACATCACCCTGTTCGAAAACGGCTATGGATACAGCGAGATGCTCATCGAGCGAAACATCACGGTCTATTCGTATTGCGAGCACCATTTCGTGCCGATCATCGGCAAGGCCCACGTGGCGTATTACGCCGGTAGCAAGGTGATCGGCCTCTCGAAGATCAACCGCATCGTTCAGCACTATTGCAAGCGTCCGCAGGTACAGGAGCGACTCACAGAAGACATCGCCGGAGCGTTGAAGGAAGCGCTGCACGTTGAAGATGTCGCAGTGGTCATTGATGCCGCCCACCTCTGTGTCGCGTCGCGCGGCGTAGGCGATGTCAACAGTACCACACTGACAGCACACTACGGCGGCAGGTTCCGCAACGAGGAAACACGGAAGGAATTCCTGTCGCTGCTGAAAGGCTGACCATCATACCTCACCACCACATAAAAGAGTCCGACATGGAAACAACTGCCCGCATCATCAGCATCGAACAGCTCACGCACGACGTCCGGCAGATCCGGTGTGAAAAGCCCGCCGGCTATTCATTTGAGCCCGGACAGGCCACTGAGCTGTCGATCAACCGGGACCGCTGGCGCGAAGAAAAGCGTCCCTTCACATTTACTTCCCATGCCGATGATCCCTGGCTGGAGTTCGTCATCAAGATCTTCCCTTCTCATGGGGGCGTCACCAATGAGCTGGGCAATGCGCGGGCAGGAGAGGAGCTCTTGTTCGGAGAGCCCTGGGGCACCATCGAATACAGGGGACCCGGCTATTTCATTGCAGGCGGCGCGGGCATCACACCGTTCATCGCCATCCTGCGCCACCTGCGGAACGAAGGCGCCCTGGCGGGCAACAGGCTCCTCTTCTCCAACAAGACGGAGCGGGACATCATCCTGCAGCAGGAGTTGACGGACATGCTGGGCGACGATGCCGTGTACACCGTGACAGGGGAGCCCGGCTCCCGCTTCAACCGTGGCATGATCGATGAGGCCTTCCTCCGCCGCGAGGTGGCGGACTTCAGCCGGCCCTTTTATGTATGCGGTCCGCCGCCCATGGTAAGCGCCCTTGAAGCGACGCTGCTGCGCCTCGGCGCGTCGGCGGATAAGGTGGTGTTTGAGAGGTGAGCGGGGTCGATGAGAAGACTGTTATGCTGACCCAGGTCAGCACCGTTCCCCGGCTATCATCCCGCAGGGACCCGAGACCTGCACGTGAGAAGAGCCTGGGCTACAAGGACGGGAAGAACGCAAAGCAGCACAAAGGAAACCCCTTTGCTTCGTGTGACTAAAACGGCTGTTCGGTCTAAAATCTAAAATCTAAAATCGTCAATCTAAAACGCTTCATCCTTTTCCCCTCCAAAAAAGAGACCCTGGTGAAAACCAGGGTCGCAACCAAAACTAACATCGAGACTTGCGTCTCAGCTGCTAAGTAGATGCAAAGATAGCAACGCAAAACAGACGGTGTCGGGGATTTTTCCCAACAATAGGAGGTTTTACTGATCGGTCACCCTGCCGATTGCCGCCCATCCGATCGAAGATGAGTTGGCCCGAACCAATACATTCATTATTTTCGCTATCCTTTACCCTTCTTCCATCCGGAGCCCGGATTTTTCAACCAAACATGCAGCATGAAGAAGCGGGTGAGCCTCATTTTTCCAACCATTCTTGAACTTGTCGACTTCCAGATCCAGGCCCGGACACCCGAGTACGAGATCAAGCGCACCAAGCTCATGGTGACAGGCGAATTCTCGCAGCAGGACATCGAGCTCGCCATCCGCGGCTTCAGCGCGACGTTGGTCGAGGAAGACAAGCGGAAGTGAAGGAGAGAGTGAGGCTTTGAGCGAAAGGGATTGAGGATTTTAGATTGACGATCGTAGATTTTTGAACAGCGTTTCAGGCAAACAGGCCAAGAAGCGGCGAAAGAATGTTCACGAATCGATGTTTGATGTTCAATTTTCAAATGGGACCTCGTGGCTTTGTGGTTCAAAGAGCACGTTTCGGGTCCCTGCGGATGACAGCCTTCCAGGTGTAGGAGATTGCTTCGTTCCTCGCAATGACGTACAGTGGGCTCTCCAAACGACCCATTCACAATTCACGATTCACTATTCACTCCTTTGTGCTCCTTCGCGCCTTCCCGCCTTCGCGGCCAGCCGTCTGGAGGTGCAGGAGATTGCTTCGTTCCTCGCAATGACGTACAGCGGGCTCTCCAAACGACCCATTCACGATTCACTATTGACTATTCACTCTCTCACCCCTCGCCAATCGCCCCGCACTGGAACCCCGCGCTCTGCACCAGCCGCTCGATGCCGGCTTGGTCCGCATGACCCTGCACGCGCAGCACGCGGTCGCAATCATGAAGGTCCACATTGGCGCGCACACCGGGGTATTGCGCTTCCACCAGGCGCACGAGGGCAGCTGCCTGCGTGGCATCCATGACATCGGTGCGGTATATCTCAACGGGTGGTAACATCAATGGCGCCCTGGACATGGGTCGGAAGCAAAGATGGACCAGGCCACCGTTTCTGCAGGGGTGGCAATCCGGCAAATGAAGGGGTTGTTTGCGACAGGCCGGAACTGTATTTTTAGCGCATGAAGCATATCTCCATCCTCGTTCCGTCGCATGCCGTGCTGGGAAGTATCGAAGGTCCCCGCCAGGTGTTCACCGAAGTGAACCGCTTTCTCGCGGGCATCGGCCGGCCGCCGGCTTTCCAGGTCCAGCTCGTTGGCCTGTCCCGCGAGGTGCCGGCTGCCGGCGGGCTCTATTCGATCCATACCCACGCGGTACCGGGAGATATTGCAAAGACCGACCTTATCGTCATCCCGGCGCTCGATGGCGACCTGCCCGCGCTTGTTCGGGAAAACGCTGCCTTCCTGCCCTGGATCACCCGGCAGCACAGCGCCGGCGCCGAGGTCGCATCCCTTTGTCTCGGCGCGTTCATACTGGCCGCAACAGGCCTCGTCGATGGGCGGCAGGTAGCAACGCACTGGATGGCGGCTGCCGGCTTCCGCGCCCTCTATCCCCAGGTAACGCTGGTGGAAGACCGCATCATCACCGACGAAGCGGGCATCTACACCAGCGGCGGCGCCTTCTCCTACCTCAACCTCATTCTCTACCTGGTGGAGAAATATGTCGGGCGCGATGTCGCCATCTTTATGTCGAAGGCCTTCCAGATCGACATCGGCCGCCGCAGCCAGTCGCCCTTCCTTGTCTTCAGCGGGCAGAAAGAGCATACCGACGACGCCATTCGCGAAGCGCAGGAATACATCGAGAAGAACGTCGAGGAAAAGATCACCGTCGATGAGCTCGCGAGCCGCTTCGCGATCGGCCGGCGCAACCTCGAGCGACGGTTCAAGAAAGCAACCGCAAATACGGTTGTCGAGTATATCCAGCGGGTGAAGATCGAAGCGGCAAAAATGAGCTTCGAAACCACACGCCACAACGTGAACGAAGTGATGTATCATGTCGGCTATACCGACACCAAGGCCTTCCGCACGACCTTCCGCAAACTAACCGGTCTGTCGCCCATCCAGTACCGCGCACGGTACCAGCGGGCGCTGGAGACTATCGAATCATGAATCATGAATATTGAATGAAGAAATGGGGGAAAGAATGAGCAATGTTCGATGGTCAATGTTCAGGGGAATGGGGAGTGAAGAAACGAAAGTGGAGACGGGAACTCTCCGTGCCCTGTGATCAACGAACACGGGAAAAATTCCAAAGTACCAGGCGAGGCGACAATGTTTAAATGAAAACCCGGTGCTCCGATCCGAACATTGAACATTGCCCATTCTCCTAGTCATTGACGTTCCCTTCCTTCCTTTCCAAAGCCGGGCGCAACAAAACAGCAGGGCACGACGGCGAGAATGGCGCCCTGCTCGAAGGCTCCTACCAGGTGAAGCGAACGGCGGTATACGGCCGCTACGAATGGGTGCAGAAATCAGCGGAGGAGCTCGGGCTGGAGAATGCCGGCTTCGGCCACGATGCGGTCTTTCCCGTGAGCGCGCTGACCATGGGCGGCTCCCATGACCTGCTGCAGGTGGGCAACACCAGGGTCGCACTTGGTGTGCAGGCGACCATCTACGTGCCGGACCAGCGGCTGACCACACTTTATGGCGATACGCCGCTGGCGGGCCAGGTTTATCTTCGCATCTACCCGCGGGCCATGGGATCGCAGTGG
>JAQBNP010000250.1 GCA_028288515.1 Flaviaestuariibacter sp.
TGGCAATCGACAGCGGCGGAATCGTCATCTACACACGCGGAATGGTCATCTACACACCCGGAATTGCTCTTGTTTCACACAATCCCTCTTTGTGCTCCTTCGCGCTCTTCGTGGCTTCGTGGTTCAAAGCGTACGTTTCGGGTCCCTGCGGGATGACAGTCTAAAGGTGCAGGAGATTGCTTCGTTCCTCGCCATGACGGACAGTATAAAGGCGCATGGCCTCCCTCGCTTCGCGCTCGGGATGACAGCCTAGAAGTTGCAGACTCTCCAAAAATCTAAAATCGTCAATCTAAAATCGTCAATCTTATTGTGCTCCTTCGCGCTCTTCGTGTCTTCGTGGTTCAAAACTCTCCAAAAATCCAGGATCTCAATTAAACCGCGTCCATCCTTTCCACCAGTTCGACTCCTGCCCCGCAGGGGAGATGGCACCGCGAAACGTGACGGCCGTAAAGAAAGGATCGGAAACCTTCGGATCGGAAAAATTGCCGCCCGCCACGATCGGCTGGTAGCCATTGCTCCCCGCAAACGGCGTCGGGTCGGGACTTGTATAGTTGAAGGGCTGGATCAGCTTCGCATCCGATGTATTCGCCAGGATCGTATTGCCAAAGAACGGGTTGGTGAACCAGGAAAGAAGCCCGGCATCCGTCATGCCCGTTGGAGCGCTGGCGCTCGCCGCATACTTCACGCTGACCGTGTTGCCGGCAAGCGTCGTATACCGGACGCGCAACGTGCTGTCATCAAAATTCCGGTCTGTGGGCGTTCCTGTGCTTGCATCGATCAGCAGGGCCTGCGGCCAGCCGATGATCACCGAGTTAAAGATCGACAGCGACGAGTTGCGGCGGATCTGCGCGCCCGCGCGGAACAGCGCATTGCCATTGTTGGCCAGGGTCGACCGTGGCCCGATCGCCGTGATATTGCTGAACACGGCGCTTGTCTTCGGAAGGGCCCCCGAGCCGGCAGAATTGTTATCGCTCTCGAACGCCTCGGACGTGGAGATATCGGCGATGACGGAGTCGCGGATCACGAGGCCGAACTGCACCTTGCCGCTGTACCCGTTGTCCGTATCGAAGTCGTCATCCTGCGTTTTCCAGGTAACAAGGTATTTGCAATTCACCGTTCCGCCGAACCACTCGAACGCATCGTCTTTTGCATACGTCACTTCAACGTGGTCGATCGTTGTGCCGCTGCCGACACCCGCAAGTGTCAGTGAGTTGATCTCCTTGTCCGGCTGGAACGCATAGCCCGCATATTCGATCCGCACGTAGCTCAGCTGGCCCGAGTTGTCATTGTTCACCGGTGCCGGAACCTTTGCATCGCCCGAGCCAGCAAGGCCATCGCCCTGGGCATTGTCAACGCCCCCTTCCACCTGGTAGAGGCCGTCCTTCCCGAGGTAGCTTGTATTGATCGCCGCTTTGCCACAAAGGATGATGCCGCCCCAGTCACCGCTTTGCGGGTTTGGCGACGATGAGGTGAAAACGACCGGCTCACTCGCCGTGCCGACCGCCCTGACCTTTCCGCCGCGTGTCACCACGAGCGCGGCCACATCGGCGCCAGCATAAGATCCCTTGACAACGGCACCCGCCTCCACAGTAAGCGTTACGCCTTCAGTTATATACACAAGGCCCTTCAGAATGTTCTCATCGCCCTTGTACAGCGTTGTGTCCCGGGTGATGCGGCCGGCGAGCTCCACACGCTTCGTGGTTCCGGTGCCACCGCCAACAGGAACATACACAATGGCTCCATCGGTTTCGATCTTCCGGCAGCCCGTTACAAAAAGCGCGGCTGCCGCGGCGAAAGAGAGAATGATTCGGTTCAACATATTGTCAGGTTTTTTTTGATTAGAAAGAATAGCTGGCCGTCAGCGAAACGGTTGTGCCCGGCCGGCGTGTGAAGCGAAACGCATCCTTGTTTTTTTCGAGCCGTGTATCGCCTGTCGCGTTCTGGTAGAAGTACTGGGTGCGGTTGAGAAGGTCGGACACGCTTGCCCGCAACTCGCCCTTACCTGCCAGGAGCTTCTTGCCAACCTGCAGGTCGAGCACGGGCCGCGGTGCCTCGTAGATGTCCGGTGCGCCCCCAATGCTGAGCGAGTTCTGTCCCACATAATACAGCCGGCGGCCCACCTGGTTATAAAGCAGGGTCGCATTCAGGCCGGCCTTCGGGAGGTCGTACAAAAGACCTGCATTGAGCACGTAGGGAGACTGACCCTGGAGCGGCCGGTCCAGCGCGAACGCCTTGCTCTGCACCCGGCTGTCGATCCAGGATACATTCGACTGGAACGTGAAGTTTTTCAGGGCCGGCAGGAAGTCGAGGCGCTTGCGCAGCTCCACCTCGGCTCCGAAGACACGTGCCTGCTCGGTATTGATATATGTGAAGGTGCTCGCACCACCCGCAGCCTCGTCGAAATACTGTTCGATCGGGTTGCGGAAATATTTATAGAACAGGCCGGCGGTCAGGGTTTCGCCGGGACGCGGATAGAGCTCGTAGCGCAGGTCCATATTCGTGATCTTCGTCCGCTTCAGCGCCGGGTTGCCGGATACAGAGGCATTGAGCTCGAAGTCGTAGATATTTAAAGCCGTCAGCTCGCGCAGCTCGGGCCGGATGACTGTCTGCGACGCCGACAGGCGGATGTTCGTCTGCGCATTTAATTTATACGTCGCGTTGAGCCCGGGAAGGTAGTCGCGCACGCGGCTATACGTATGCCGCGGATCAGAGCGCAGCGGGCTGCCGACAAGCTGGTCGTAGTCTTCTACGCGCATGCCCCAGACGACGCGCAGCGCCGGCGTCAGCAGGTTATCCAGTTGCAGGAAACCGGCGTTCAGGATCGTGTTGGCCATGTAGCGGAAATTCCGGTTCCTGATGGCATCGAAAGAGATCTTGTTGTCGTCCCCGGACCCGAAGTTTCCGGGCGCGAAGACCTGGTCCGCGGGAAGAAGCTTCAGGCTTTCGTCAAGCACCTTTTGATAGTTGGCGAAGAACTGTCCGTCGTACAGGCGGTCTTTGACCTGGAAGAGGTAGCCGGTCTTGAGCGACTGCGCGCGGCCGAATGCCGTAAAGCTCCACGCAAGGTCACCCCCTGCCGTATAGATATAGTCGTTGAGAGCTTGGAAGATGCGGCCGCCGCTTTGCTGCGAGAGCGAGTTCGACAGCAGCAGCTTGAACGGATCGGTTCCACCCGCGGTCCGTGTGTACAGGATCCGGCGCTGATCCGGCGTGTAGCTGTCAAGGATGGTAAAAGCGCCATACCATTTGAGCTTCAGCTTCGGGTGCAGACCGTGATCCCCGGTGAGCTGCGTGGTGAAGAATGTATTCTGACGAAAGGAAAATTCCGATCCGCGCACCTCTTCCTGCCGCGTGAGGTCCACCCCAGCCCGCTGCGTCACGACGCTGTTTGCCTGCACGTTCACAAGGGTCTTCAGCGATACGCGGTTCAACGGGTTGAGCTGCAGGCTGAGCCCGCCAATGGCGCCGAGAGTGGCTTCCCGCGCATAGCGGTCGTCCTGGAATTTCGTGTTGGTGCTGAAAACGCCGTTGACGAGGCCGTTGGACTGGTTGAGGAGGGGCTGGTATCGACCTGACTTATGATAGAGAAGACCAAAGCTGCCCCCCAGCCTCCGGGATCCCAGGCGTGTCGCAAAGCCTCCGTTCGCCTGCAGGGAACTATTGAGCGGAGCTGTGCCCGTCTCGGATACCCAGCGGTTCGGCAGGCGTTGACCCAAGGCTGTTTTCGCCGCAGGCGACAGGGCATCGAACTGCGATTTCGTCGGGCTCGAAGCTGGCAGTCCGCGCGAACCGTCATCGATTCCGAGCCAGTCGAGACGGCCGCCCCGATCGCGGTGAAAGGTGCGCCCGGCGGTTTGCGTATTGATACCGACGCCCGCCTGGATCGTGAAGAAACCCCGTGCGGGAATGTCTTTCGTGTTCACCTGGACAAGCCCGCCCGCCCATTCGCCGGGCAGCTCGGGAACGAAGGCCTTGTTGATGACGATATTGTCGATCATCGACGAGGGAATGAGGTCGAAGGAAAATGTTTTGCGGTCGGGCTCGGTGCTGGTCAACAGCACCCCATTCAGCATGGCCTGGTTGTAGCGGTCGGCCAGGCCGCGGATGATGAGGAATCGTCCGTCCTGCAAAGACGCGCCGGGCGTGCGCTTCAGCACCTCACCGGTTGTCCTGTCGGGCGAGCGCCGGATGGATTCGGCGGAGATCACCGAGGCAACCGTGTTTGTATTTTTCTGAAACTGGATCAGCGCATTGACATTCTCGCGCCGCGCATTGGAAGCGGTGGACTGCACCGTGATGCCCGCGAGATCCTTTGAAACGGCTTCGATGACGACGTTGATCTCGTTGATGCCCGGCTTCACCTCAACGCCGGCGAGTGTTTTGGTGGCGTAGCCGACGGAGGAGAAAACGATCTCGTACGAGGCTCCCAAGCCAAGGGTGAGGGTGAAGCTTCCATCGGGACCGGTGGCCGTACGAGGCCCGTTCGTAACCGCAACGGTAACGCCCGCCTGCGGCTCATTGCGATCGTTCAGGACATGTCCGTTGAGGCGGGCGGGTTGGGCCAGCGCCAGGAACGGAAGAAGAAGGAAAGCGAGGAAGAAACGCGTCATGCGTGCATTCATTTCTGCAAAGGACCGCCGGCGATGTTACGCGTATGTTACCGGGAGGTTATGGAATGATGAATTCCTGGGAACAGATGTTGAACCACAAAGGCACGAAGCGCGCGAAGGAGCACAAAGAGTGAATAGTGAATGGTGAATGGTGAATGGGTCCCTTAGGGTGCTGTACGTCATTGCGAGGAACGAAGCAAATTCCTGCACTTTCGGACTGTCATCCCGAGCGCCCCGCGAGGGAGCCCTTGCGTTACGCACGCTGTCATGCTGACGCATGTCAGCACCTTTCCCTCCAAAGACATCCCGCACCTTCATAACTCTCACCCGCCTACCTGCATCTCGCCGCCTGTCATCCCGCAGGGACCCGAAACGTGCTCTTTGAAAGAATCTGAACCACCAAGCCACGTAGCGCGCAAAGGAGCACAAAGGCAATCCCTTTGCATCTCCTTTGCTTCTCCGCGCCCTTTGCGTTTACGGCTGTTTTCCTGTCCATGAGCCATGCCTGGTTCATGGATACTTCATCAGAAGCCATGAAAACCTACATTATTTTAAGTAGAATGGTGCCTTCGTAAGGGAAAGGTGCTGACATGCGTCAGCATGACAGTCTTCTAACGCGAAACTTGTTTATTCCCTCCTTTGTGCTCCTGCTCTTCTTTCCGCCCTCGTGGCCCAAGCACTCCTCAAGCGCACGTTTCGGGTCCCTGCGGGATGACAGTCTTCCAGGTGCAGGAGATGGCTTCGTTCGTCGCCATGAAGTACGGCACTTTAATCGACCCATTCACTATTCACTCTTCGTGTCCCTTCGCGCTCTTCGTGGCTTGGTGGTTCAAGATTGAAGCTTCCCCAGAAAAGCACTGGCGGCCGCATTGGCTTCTTCGTGTCGCTCGACGAGGCCCTGGTGCCCGCCGGGCGCGAGGATCACCAGTTGCGCGCTGGGCAGGTGCGTGGCCATATAATGGCTTGCCTCCGGCTTCGTGAGGCGGTCCTTGTTGGCTGCAAGGACCAGGGCGGGCACATTGATGCGCGGAAGATCCTTGGTCACGTCGTAGCGGAACATGCCCAGCACGCCGCGTGCCGTCACCGCCGGCGGCGCCATGGTGGAGAGCCGCGTGATGAAGTCGAGCTGCCTGGGGGTCTGCGTCCCGGTGAAGGTCAGGAGCCTTGTGAACACGTGCGAGTTTCCATTCAAATAGCTCATCCACCTGCTGATCCACACGAGTGGCGACAGCGCGATGAGGATCCAGCAGATCGGCTCGAGAACCGGTTTTTGAATGGCTGTCATGAGCTTGCTGAAGATGATCGTGCGCACCGGGTTGGTGTATGTCGTATGCTCGAGGATGATGCCTTTCACGCGGGGCGTATCGCCGTCGGCCTTGCCTGCGAGCAGTGTCAGGATCACCATGCCGCCGATGCTGTGTCCCCACAGGACGGGGTTGACGGCGCCGGTGTGCTCAATAACGGCGGCAAGATCTCCTGCCATTTTGCTGAGTGAAAAATCCCGGTTGCGCGGCCTGGTTGACTTGCCCAGGCCGGGGAGATCGATGAAGATGAGCCACCGGTCTTTTTCGAATCGCTTGCGCTGGTAGTACCATTCGTGCAGTGTTGCGTTCCAGCCGTGCACAAACACAAGCGGCTCGCCGCCTTCGGGTCCGAAATGCTCGATGTTGATGTGTGAGCCATCGGGCCGCACAAGGGTTTCGCGCTTGCGCGGTTCTACCTGCCGCGGCTCCTCCTCTCCCTTTCTCCGCTTGCTGAGCAAGGCTTTTATGATGGCTTTACCGAGCGCGATGAACAGCAGGAGGGCGATGGCACCGTAGAAGCACCGGATCGCGTAGTCGTTGTTGAGCGTATCGCGGTAGCGGTCCCACTCTTTCCACAACCAGATATCAACGAGTACGAAGCCGACGGAGAGAAGGTCGGCAAGAATGATGACGAGAATGATCAGGGGCATTGCAAACTATTTTATGGGCCTGCGTTGAAAACACTATGCCATTGTGAGCAGTGAGTGGTGAGTCGTGAATGGTGAATCGTGAGTGGGTCGATTTGAGTGGCGGCTGTCATCCCGAGCATAAGCGAGGGAACCCATCCGCCTTCATGCTCTCCGTCATGGCGAGGAACGAAGCCATCTCCTGCACGATCACGTCATTGCGAGGAACGAAGCAATCTCCTGCACTTTCATGGTGTCATCCCCCAGCTCCACCCAAGAGAACCCATGCACCTCCAAGCTGTCATGCTGACGCATGTCAGCACCTTTCCCTCACAAAGACAACCCACACTTTCATAACTCTCACAAGCCGACCAACATCTCCCCGGCTGTCATCCCGCAGGGACCCGAAACGTACCGTTTGAACCACGAAGCCACGAAGAACACAAAGACGCACAAAAGGAGATCCCTTTGCGTTTCCTTTGCCCCTCGGCGCTCTTTGCGTTTATGGCTGTTTCCCTGTCGCTGGTCCATGCCTGGTTCCTGCCTGCCATAAACATGCGCCCAAAGAGAATTCGACTCCTTTGAGGAAGACGGCGATCATCTCCCCAGATCCCGTAAGCCACATCGTTATTTGTGATACCCAAACAAGCTTCGGTTATGAGAGCCCGGAGGTGCGCGGGCTCCCTCGCTTCGCGCTCGGGATGACAGTCCGAAGGTGCACGGCTCCCTCGCTGGCGCCCGGGATGACAGCCTGGAAGTTGCAGAGCCAAATCTAAAATCGTCAATCTAAAATCCTAAATCCCCTGACACAATCCCTTCAAATCATTCTACGGTTGTCCGGCTCAGTTCACTACCTTTGGCTCATCCTCTGCTCTTTACTGTCTCTCTGAAAAATGTACGTGGTTCAGCGGCCACTAAAGTCTACGATCGACCGGTTCGATTTCCCTGACCCCAACTGCCCGACCATGCAAACCATTCAACGGATCTTCCTTGTCGAAGACGACATTGACGATCGTGAGCTCTTCACAAAAGCGCTCGCCGAGATCTCAGACACGATCGAGCTCACCTGCGTCGGCGAATGCGTCGACATGCTCCCGCTCCTGGAGGAGCTCGTTCCCGACCTGGTCTTTCTTGACCTGCAGCTTCCCAAGCGCCACGGCAGGGACTGCCTTGCTGATATCCAGGCCCACCCCGTGCTGCAGGCCATTCCACTGGTCATCATCACGAGCCTGCACGCGCCGCAGGACATCACCGCCTGTCTCACCGGCGGGGCCAAGCTCTTTTTTCAAAAGCCGGCCAATTACCGCGAGCTCGTCCGCCACTTGCGGACGATCCTCCGCCTCTCGTGGGATCACCCCGGCTCAGTTCCACCGATGTACCTGCAGGACGGCGTGTTCCGCCCCTTCCACGACCCGGCCTGACCAAACCAAAACGACTCACCGCAAAAACACAAAGACATGGACGCTCTCGCCAAAAGCGTTTTTACCGGCCACTGGAAAAGCTTCAAGATGTTCCGCAAAAGCGGCGACATCCGGTATGACAAGACAGTCCCGTTTCGTGAAATGGAGTTTGAGAGCACCGGCGTGCTCACCATCCGCCAGCGCGATGCGGGCGGCATCCGCACACTGGCCCACACCGACAACTGGCGGATCGAGCTGAAGAACAAGGCACACTACATCCATGTGACTCCCGAAAAGCTTGTCTTCGAAGTGATCACCATCAACCACACACTCATGGTGCTTGCCGACACCGCGACCTCCGACAAGATCTTCTTTGCGCGTGACTGCTTCTGGCCCGGCATGATGAGCGGAGAGGGAGCATGAAGGCAGAAGGCAGAAGCCAGAAGCCAAGATCCAGATTTCAAGATCCAGATTTTCGATTTCTGATTCTTCAGGTGCGGTATCCCCGATTTTACTTTTGAATTTTAAATTCCCAGGCAGCGTGGTCCACTCAGAAACCGGCTCCTGAAATCCTGGCTTCTGGCTTTTGGCTCTCTCCTTATCTTGCCGCCATGGAAACCTCCCTCAACCTGGGCCGCACGAGCTTCGGCGATCCGGTGAACAAAGGCAATGTGATGTCGACAGAAGAAGCGCTGGCGCTGCTGGCGGATTGGGTGCCGAATGAAAAGCTCCGGCTCCATATGAAACAGGTCGGCGCCGTCATGAAAGCCTGGGCCCTCGAGCGCGAAGGACTGCCCCCCGAAGAAGCGCACAAATGGTGGCTTGCGGGCGTCCTGCACGATGCAGACTGGGAGAAATTTCCGAACGACCACTGCCGCGTCATCATCGAGGAGCTCGAACGCCGCCAGCTCGATCCATCCATCATGCAATGCATCGCCTCGCATGGCCCGAAGTATTTCGGCGTGGAGCCACGGTCGATCATGGATAAGATGATCTACGTCTTCGATGAGCTCTCGGGCTTTATTCATGCTTCTGCCCTGGTGCGCCCGACCCGCTACGAGGGAATGGACCTGAAAAGCGTTCTCAAGAAGCTGAAGACGCCGGCCTTTGCCGCCCAGATCAGCCGTGAGGATATCACCGATGCCCTCGGCCGCATCGACACACCCCTCGAGGAGATCATTCAATTTATCCTCGCGCACCAACCATCCGTGGAATAAGGGAGTAAATACCGGCAGGCGTTAAACCTCGTTGCAGAACGGACGTCTCACCTGCCAACCTGAAAGACACCTCAACAAAATACTTTTTGTATGAGGAAACTATTCGTGCTCCTGGCCGCTTTCTGCGGCATCGGGTCCCTGCGGGCCCAAACCGATTCCGTCCGGTTTACATCCTTCCTGGAAATTTCAGCGCGGAATGTCGTTCTGACCAATACATCCGTTTATGCCGATGCCCAGCCGCGCGTGCTCCATTGGGAGTTTGGCGACGGAACCTCCGCGCACCGGACAGCAAACCAGGTGTTGCATCATTACAATACGATCGGTACGTACATGGTCTGCCTGAAAGTTTATAAGATGAACTCTGCGACCGACTCCGTCGTCACGGGCCAGTCGTGCCAGTCGATCTCCATTCCCGAGATGTGCCGGGCATCCTTTGTCACCAGGGATACGGCCTTTGGCGGGGTCCCCATGACGCATTTCACAGGCTTCCCCCAAACCAACGCGGAGCGGCCGGTCACCCAGGTGTGCTGGACATTCGGCGACGGAACGGATACCTGCTTTCCGATCGGTCCCAACCTTCCGCTTTCATCGGCGCTGCAGGTACATCACCACTATGCACAACCGGGAACCTACACGGCCTGTCTCAAACTGGATTTTACCGGTGGCTGCCACAGTGAGGACTGCCACGCCATCACGGTTCAGCCGCCCCCGCCGCCGCCGGCAGACAGCTGCCGCGCGCAGTATACACTCGAGCCCGTTTCCGCTACGCCCCTCGCCCGCCGCTTCAATGCGCAGCCCTGGCACAGCACCGGCAAGCGTGTTGTGAAGGTGTGCTGGACATTCGGCGACGGTCGCGATACATGCCTGCAATACGGCGCCGGCTTTACGGGCCCTTATACGGTCACACATAGTTACACCGCGTTCGCAACGTATACGGCGTGCGTCACGATCTTTTATGACGGCGGCTGCCAGAGCAGCGAGTGCCACCCGGTTGTGGTGAACAATCCCGCGCCTAACGATTCGACCTGCACCGTGCGTGTCTATGAATCGGGCGCATCCGCAACAACCGCTGTCGACCGCCACTTCTACGCGACACCGGGCACCGACCGCGTTGCCACGAGGATCTGCTGGACATTCGGCGATGGCCGCGATACCTGCTATGACCTTCCCAACCCCGTGACGCTGGCCTCTCTCGGCATCGATCATCATTATGCAGCGCCCGGCACCTACTCGGTTTGCGTGAAGCTGTACTACCTCGGTGGTTGCGTGGCCGTATCCTGCCGCCCCGTGACAGTGCGTGCGACCAATGGGGCCTGCGGCGCCTTCCTCACCGACTCGCTGACGGCCGAGCGCACCGTCTCCTTCCGCGGCGCGGGCATTCAGCCGCCGAACGACCACGTGATCAATTACCGGTGGACCTATGGCGATGGAACACAGGGCACGGGCCAGAACGTAACGCATACCTATGCAACGGGCGGCACCTATAATGTGTGCCTGACAACGAATACAACGTTCGGCTGCGAATCAAGGGTCTGCAAGCCCGTCACAACGCTAGGCAGCCTGCAAAGCCAGCTGACGCTGACGCCGAACCCGGTACTGACCGTGATCCACGCGGCGTTTATCTCCACACGATCGGAGACGGTGCAGGTATCGATCTTCAATGGCAGCGGCATCCAGGTTCGAAGCTATACGCGCCCGGCCTCCCTGGGCCTCAATACCTGGGAGTTCGACATCACCACGCTGCCCGCCGGAATCTATTCCATGTCAGTCCAGTCGCCGAGCCAAACGGCAAGCTCTCTTTTCTTCAAGCAGTAGTTTGGTATACTCAAAGCCCCACTCACCTGAGTGGGGCTTTTTTATGTCCGTCCATGAACGAAGAGGCAGGCCAGGATTCGCACTGGTTTGCAGGACCGGCGCGTCAAGGCGTTGTGTCATACCGAGTGCTATCGCGTCACTTTTCGAACGACCCCTTTTTACGGTTGCGATACAACGGCAGGTACCTACCTGCGGTTTCGTTTACTTCTTTACGAGATGGTGCGGGCGCCCGTCCTCTCGCCGATGTCACTTCAAATATATCTTCCTGATCTCGTCGAACAGGGGCAGGAGATCATTTGCTTTGCCTGACCTGTCGAACACCGCTTCCCAGGTGTTCAGTGGCTCCCAGATAAAAGTGCCCTTGCCGAGCCCGTCTGGAAGATTGAAAGCGATGTCGGCAACCTCGCGCTTGAGCTGCGAGTATTCCACGACGACGACGTCGCGACCATAGCGGCCGGCGAGGTCGGTCAGGTTGTTGCGCAGGTCCTCGAGCGTGCCATGCCACTTCGGGTAGTAGGATTCGCCGATGATGTCGAAGTCGACGCCGCGCTTCAGCATATTGTCAATGAACCAGACAGATTCGTCGTTCTGCCCGCCCAGCGCAACGTGCAGCATCATCACGGTGTTGGGCGCGACACTTTTAACCGCGTCGGTGCCGGCGATGATCAGCTGCGCGAGGCTGTCGAGATGCGCAACATGTCCTTCGGGCCACATCATGCCATGGTTGATCTCGTTGCCCACCTGCACCATATCGGGAGGCGTTCCCTGTGCCTTCAGCGCAGCGATCACGGCGCGTGTGTAGGCATAGACGGAATCCTTCAGGACCGTGAACGAGAGGTTCTTCCAGGCGAGCGGCTTGTATTGCTTGCCTGGGTCTGCCCAGTAGTCGCTGTAGTGGAAATCAAGCAGGAGCGTCAGCCCTGCTGCCTTGACTCTCCTGGCCATGGCAAGAGTATGCGGGAGGTCGCAAAAGCCTTTCTGCGGAGAGTAGCCGCTGTCGTTTGCGGGGCTGTGAAAGAGGCGCAGGCGGATATAGTTGATGCCATGGTCTTTGAGGATAGCGATGGCATCCTTCTCGGCGCCCTTGTCCGAAAAGCGGGTGCCGCGCGCTTCGAGCTCCGGCAGGAAGGAGATGTCGGCGCCGAGCATCGGTCCCAGCTTTTTCCGCGGTCCGTGAGGCCGTGGAGATACGGCAGAAATGGTTTGACGCACAGGCACCGAGCTGATATCGGTGGATCCGTTCCAGAGTCCTTCCGCTCGCGCGATGAAGGCAATGTTGGCGGGCCTTTTACCGCTTTGCACGATGACCTGCGCCTTGCCGTTGAAGAGGTGCCGCTGTGCCGCCGTGTCGCTGTAGCGGTCCTGCTCATGTGAGCTCGGGTCGCCGTTGCCGGTGCCGATGATGCGGGCGTCGCCTTTCACGGAAAAACGCACGAGGTTGGACGCGTCGGGTACCTCGCGGCCCTGCTTGTCGATGACACTGATGTTGATGATGGCGACGTCGCGGCCATCCGCGAGGATGGTTGTTTTGTAGGGCGTCACGACAACCTCGGCAGGCTCACCGGTCGTTTCGACCCTGGCTGTGAGGCGCCGTCCTTTCTTCATGGCCACTGCTTCGAGCTTGCCGGGCTCGTAGGGGACGGACCACTGGAGATGGCGGTTCCGCGGCATGTCCTTCCGGCCGAGGCTGCGGCCGTTGAGGAAAAGCTCCACGTTGTCTGCATTGGAGTTCACCCAAACGTCGATGGGCAGTCCCTCGCGGCCCTTCCAGTTCCAGTGCGGCGAGATATGAAGAACGTCTTTGTCGGTCCACCACGACTGGTAGTAGTAATAGATATTCTTGGGGAAGCCGCAGACGTCCATGACCCCGAAATGCGAGCTGACGTTGGGCCATTGGTAAGGTGTGGGCTCACCGCGGTAGTCGAAGCCCGTCCAGATGAACCCACCCTGCCAGTACGGATTTTCCGCGGCGAGGGTCCACCATATTTCAGCGGTACTGGCCCACCATGGCGCGGTAATGTCCTGGTCGGGAACGTAGGCGCGGATGCTGTCTTTCTCGTAGATGCCGCGGGTGGTGACGGTGCTGCCCATCTCGGTGCCGATCAGTGGCTGGTCGGGGTGATCGCGGTGGTAGTCGGCCACGGCAAATTGGCGGTAGTTGAATCCGCGCAGGGGAATGACCTCGTTCACGCCTGGATACACATTGGCCACGTCGGCGGCATAGGTGCTGCTGCGCGACGGGTCGAGACGTGCCTGCAGCGCGAGCAGCGACTGCGCAATGCGGCGGCCCGTGGGCGTGGTATGGACCCATCCTTCTTCATTGCCGATCGACCAGAGAAAAACCGAGGCGTGATTGCGGTCGCGGCGGATAAGGCGCTCGAACTGGCTGCGGTATTCGGGGCTGCTGTTGAGGAGGCGTTGCTCGTCGAGCACCAGCATGCCGAGGCTGTCGCAGGCGTCAAGGAGCTCCGGCGTCGGTGCGCCATGACTGGTGCGATACGCATTGGATCCCATCTCTTTCAGGAGCCGTACGCGGTAATACTGGAGGTAGTCGGGAAGGGCAGTGCCGAGGCCGGCATGATCGCCGTGGTTGTTCGTGCCGAGGATCTTAACGGGCTTGCCGTTGAGAAAAAAGCCTTTGGCCGCGTCGAAGCGACTGGTGCGCACGCCGAAGCGATGCGAGAGGCTGTCGATTGTTTTTGCGCCCTGCTTCACGACGGTAACGAGGCGGTAGAGATAGGGGTCGTCGAGGTTCCAGCGGTGCGGCGCGCGGATGGTGAGGGACTGCTGAATGCTGGCCTTTCCATCGGCACCGATCGATACGGCCTGTGCCGGCGTTTGCGCCAGGCGCCGCCCGCCGCGGTCGCAGATATACGAGATGACGGTGGCCTTGCCGGCGGCCAGCCCGTTGTTCTCCAGCTCGGCCGAGATGCGCACGTCGGCATCGGGGCCTTTGTCGATGGTGTAAGCAAAGAGGCCATCGGGCACGAGGTGAAGATTGCTGTATTGGTTCAGCCAGACGTGGCGGTAAATGCCGGCGCCTTCGTAGAACCAGCCTTCGTACTGCGTTGCATCGACGCGTACCACCACGACATTGCCATGTATATAATCAAGGTAATCGGTGATGTCGTAGGAAGCGCCGATATAGCCGCT
>JAQBNP010000263.1 GCA_028288515.1 Flaviaestuariibacter sp.
CCTCGGGCTTCATGACTGCACAAGCCAACCTGTTCACGGACGTGCAGCTGGCAGATGGCATCCGCCTGAATCTAACGACCTACCTGTCGTCCCGGCATCACAACGAAGCATGGGTCAAGGGCGGCTATATCCAGTTCGACAAGCTGCCTCTGAAAGGTCGCTTCTGGACTCAGCTGATGGAAGTGGCAACCATCAAGATCGGCCATATGGAGGTCAATTACGGTGACGCACATTTCCGCCGCTCCGACGGCGGCCAGGCGCTGTACAATCCTTTTATGGAGAGTTATATCATGGACGCCTATGCCACGGAGATCGGCGGCGAGGTCTACCTGCAGAAGCATGGCTTGTTTGGCATGATCGGTATCACAAATGGCATGATCAAGGGAAGCGCCGACTCGACCTACAAGACGATCGCCGATGACAACACCAGGCGCTCGCCATCGCTCTATGCAAAGGGCGGGCTGGACAAACTGGTGGGAGACGCGATCCGCGTACGGCTGGCCGCAAGCTACTACCATAATGGCAGCAATGCCGGAAGCGGCCTCACGCTCTATGGCGGCGACCGCACCGGCTCCAACTACCAGGATGTGATGGAGAACGTACCCTACGGCTCAACGCTGCCGGCGTCGACAGGCATCGCCTTCTCCGGCAGGCTGAACCCGGGCTTCAGCAAAAAGGTCGACGCCTTTATGCTCAATGGATTTATGAAGATCAAAGGCGTCGAGGCCTTCGGCACATTTGAAACGGCAAAAGGTCGAAACAAGAACGAGACGGCCAGCCGCGGCTCGCGACAACTTGCGGCAGATATCGTCTACCGGTTCGGCGCGGCTGAAAAGACCTATGTCGGCATCCGGTACAACACGGCACAGGCCCGGTTGGCAAATACGGTTGCCGTCACCTATGACGACAAGATCAAGGTCGAGCGCACCGCACTCGCCGGCGGTTGGTTCCTTACGCGGAACATTCTCCTGAAAGCGGAATACGTGGTGCAGCGCTATGTCGATTTCCCTGTCACTGATTTTCGCAACGGCGGCCGCTTCAGCGGTTACGTGGTCGAAGCCGTCGTCGGGTTTTAAGAGCACCGGGACCTACAGGTTCGTGCCCTGACGCTACGAAATCCACGTGATATCCGCGGTTCGGAGCTCTGAAGGAATGAATGACGTGGCTTCCGTACACATGAACTCTTTGCCCGCCTGATCTGCAAGCGTTTCATCACCTGTCAACAAGTGCACCATGAAGGTTCTCTTTTACAGCGCAAAAGACTACGAGCTTCCTTCTCTGAAAGAATCCCTTCCGGACAGCCTTCCCGCGACGTTTACCCCCAGCGCCCTGTCCATAGATACCGTTTCTCTCGCCAGGGGCTACGACGCCGTGTCGATCTTTACATCGGATGACGCGTCGGCACAGGTTCTCCGGGGCCTTGCACTCGCCGGCGTGCGGTTTGTTGCGACACGCTCGGCCGGGTTCGATCACATAAATATGGAAGCTGCCTCCGAGGCAGGCATCCGCGTGGCTCATGTGCCCGACTATTCACCACACGCAATCGCCGAGCATGCGGTTGCGCTGATGCTCGCCCTGGACCGCAGGCTCGTCAGGGCCGCAGCCCAGGTGGCAGAAAACGATTTTACGATCGATCACCTCGTCGGGTTCAACATGCATGGGAAGAAGGTCGGCATCATCGGCACCGGTCACATCGGTGCCACGGTGGCCCGCATTCTCGACGGATTCGGCTGTACCCTGATGGCCTACGACCCCGCACCGGATGCCTCGCTCGAAGAGCGATACAATCTTTTCTATACAGGGCTTCAGACCCTGTGCAGCATGTGCGACATCATCACCCTCCACCTTCCGCTGAACCCGCAAACGCGCCACATCATCGGCAAAAAGCTGATCAGCGGCATGAAGCGGGGTATGATGCTGATCAATACGGCGCGGGGTGGCATCCTCGACACGAAGGAGGTGATCGGCGCCCTGAGGACCGGGCAGATCGGCATGTTCGGGATGGACGTTTATGAACACGAACGGGGACTTTTCTTTAACGACTGGAGGGGGCGCAACCTGGACGACCCGATGCTGAAGGAGTTGTTGAGCCGCGACAACGTTCTGCTGACGCCGCACCTGGGTTTTGCTACCCGAGAGGCCATTGCAGCGATCTCCACTGTCACCTGTCATTGTCTGGCCACCTGGGCGGCGGGCGAAAGAGCGGTTAACGAGATCGGTCTTTCAGGAAGTGCTGGCTTGGCATGACACCGCCACGCGCGACGCTCTCCAGCTTTTCAATGTCGAGGATCCGCACCGTGCTGACGTGAATGTCAATGAGGTGTTCCGATTTAAAATCACTCAGCGTTCGCGTCAGCGACTCCGTCGCCGTGCCGGCAATGGCCGCCATCACCTCCCGGCTGAAGCTCAGCGATGTTGCTTCGACGCCCGGCCTGGCCGTCTTCTGATGAAGAAGAAGGAGAGCGGCGGCAACCTTTTCGCGCAGGGAGCTATAGGCAATGCTCAGAAGCTGCTGCTCCTTGATGGACACGGTTCTTGCCAGCTGCGCGAGAAGAGACGTCGCGACGTCACTATGCCGCAGGAGCGCCTCGAATTCTGCTTTCGGAATGACAACCAGTTCGGACTCTTCAAGGGAAACGGCCTTCTCCTTGTATTGTCCACCCTCCATCAGGGCAATGTAACCGAAAAACTCTCCTTCGCCATAAAGCTCAACGACCAGTTCCTTCCCCTGATCGTTCTCCCGCGATGCCTTCACCTTCCCCTTCTGCACAAAAAAAAGTGACTGGGGCCTGTTGCCCTCGTTGTAGACCACCTGGTTCTTCCGGTACACCTCCGCCGCGCGATCCTGGACGGCCATCTCGCCGTGGAGAAACGCCAGGAAGGAAACGCGAAGGGCCGCCTCGTCGGCAGAAGCCGGGGTGTCAACGACGTCCTGGTCGGACAGGGCAAGCCGGGTTTCGATGGCAGTCAGCAATTCGGTTGTGGAGAAGGGTTTGGTGAGATAGTCGTCTGCACCGAGCTCCATACCCCGCCGGAAATCGGAGCGCTCCGATTTGGCAGACAGGAAGATGAAAGGGAGCTTCTTCAGGGCCTCGTTGCTGTGCAGCATGTGGAGCACGGCATAACCGTCGACACCGGGCATCATGATGTCACAGAGGACAAGGTCCGGGCGGCCGGCCAGTGCCATCTCCACGCCCTGCTTACCATCTGCCGCGGTCAGCACTTCATAGCCGGACAAAGCCAGGATCTCGGCGGTGTTTTCGCGGAGGTCGTCATTGTCTTCAATGAGAAGGATTTTTTTCATGGGGAAGGTGTTGCTGTCGCCTGCGGTGCAGGGGCGACGGGTGAATGCTGCGGAATGCAGATCGAAAAGGTGGTGCCAATATGCTCCGTGCTTTCCATGCTGATCGTGCCCTTCATGAGCTCGACGTATTTGGCAACGATGTGCAGCCCGAGCCCGGTGCCCTGGATACCGACAGCATTAGTGGCCCTGAAGAAGCGCTCAAACAGGTGACGCTGGTCTTCGGCCGACACGCCGATGCCGTTGTCCGTGACAACGAGGCAAAGCTCGTGGTCCGTCACATGGATGGTGACGACAATGACGCCGCTCTCCGGCGAGAACTTAACGGCGTTTGAAATGAGATTGATCAGGATGTAGCGCAGGAGGCGGAGGTCAATGGAAAGAGGGGCATCCAGGCTCTCCTCGAACAGGATCTGCTGCCCGCGTTTTGTCAACACCTGCATTCCCTGGATCGTGTCCTGGATCTCGTGAACGCACTCCGCGGCTGTTGTCACCTGCATATCGGCTTTGACAAACCCTTCTTCCATTTTTTGCAGCGAAAGGAAATCCTCCAGGATATTCTTCATGCCCGCCACCGAGCTCGTGATCCGCCGGATATGGCGCTGGCGCTTGAGCTGCTCATCGCCCGCGGTGTTATACCGGGTGAGCAGCTCGGCCGAGGACAGAATGGTGCTGAGCGGTGTGCGGAACTCGTGCGAGGCAATGGTCACAAACCTTGATTTCAGGTCTCCCAGCTCTTTTTCTTTTTCCAGCGCTTCGCTCAGGCCTTCCTTGGATCGTTCCAGCTCGCCCAGCGCGTCTTTCAGCATGAGGGTCCGGTTGGCCACTTTCGATTCAAGGTCCCGCAGCATCTCCTTGATCCGCTGGCTTGTCTGTTCCAGTTCCTTGTTCTGCCGGATCACCACTTCCTGCGCCTTCTTCCGGACTGTGATGTCGACAACGAACGCGATGACAAAGGTCTCTGATCCGATCCGGTAGTCGCTGAGACTGATCTCCGTCGGAAACTCCGTTCCATCTTTTTTCCGGGCGCGCAGGTCGCGGCCTTCGCCCATCGTCCGCGGCTCGGGATGGTGGTGAAACTGCGCCCGGTGCTCCGGGTGAACCCCATGAAACTTCCGCGGGATAAGCACTTCAACGGGCTTGCCCAGTACGTCCGCCTTGTCATAGCCAAACTGGTTCTCCGCGTACGGGTTGAAATTGGTTATGATACCATTCCTGTTCGTGACAACGATGCCGATCGTGGCATAGTTGAACAGGGATTCGAGCTCCTGGTAATTCTGGTCGAGATGACTGGTGGACCGCTGGTGCATGATCACGAGGGCGCCGGCCAGTGCGATCGTGGCCAGCAGGGCGGCATGTACGGGCAACCCGTCTGCCGGTCCTTTCTTCACCAGCATGTCCAGCGCCACAGCAACCAGGCTCGCCGCGGTGAACGCGATCGTCAGGCCGCGTTTGGCAGGATGGATCGTACAGAGAATGCCAATGAGATATCCAAGGGCCGGAAGCCAGCTGCCTGACAGGAACAGCGTTACGCTCGCGAGGACAAAAATCGCAAACGAGACCGCAGGAAGGGAAAAGGGTGGCTTGTGGGACAAAGGTTTCTGGTGATGTGAGGCGTATTCGATGACAGGGGGTGGCTTGCAAGAAGGCGAGGCAGGTCAGGTAGAAGCTGTTGCCAGCCGTTGTCCCTCCGCGATGCCCTTATCAGTGATGGTAAACGTACGGGGATCGACACCGGCAAGCGCTGTGATAAATCCCGCTTCCTGCAGGCGGTGCAGCAAGTAGGTCAGCTCGCCGGGGTGCGGCGCGAAGCCAAGGTTCACCGGCTTGGCGAGATCGTCAACGGTAAGGGTTTCGTGCCGGACGAGCGTGTCGATCAGGATCTTTCGGTTGAGGAGCGGCATAGGGAATGAGTTTGGAGAGGATGGTTGACAAGAAAGCAGGATCAGCCCTGGGTGTTATCCTGCACTAATTGCTTGATGCCTTCAGCGCTTGTCTTGCTGAGGGCGTCGATGGTGATGTGCCTGCCCATGAGCCCGTTGCGGCCGGTGAAGGCAAGAAAGCAGGAGTTGGCGGGCATCGGGTTGCCGTACAGATCGCTTTCCATGATGTAGATGCGGTCGAGGGTGGGGTAGCGGAACACGCGGGCGTCCGGGTTGGTGGCGGCGTTGACATCATCGGTGCTCAGGGTGAGACCCAGCTTTTCGATCAGTTGCGGGCTTAGGTTGACGACTTTCTTTTCCATGGGTGATTATTGTTGTTTGAATGGGCTTTCGGTTATCGATCCGGAGAACGCAGTATTGTCTTCATGCGGTCGACAGGGGTGCGGGAAGGATCTTCTCGATCGCATTCCGGATGATGTCGATCAGTTGCTGGAAGGTGCATGGCTTGATGCAGTACGACTTTGCGCCTCCTTTGATCGTCCGCTCAATTGTGGACTCGTTCGATGACGTTGACAGGATCAGGACCGGGACCGATGCAAGTCGCGGGTCGGCTTTGATCGCCGCGAGACATTGGAGGCCGCTCTTGCGCGGCATGTTGATGTCAAGAAACAGGAGGTCGGGAAGCGGCGAGCGATCAAGGTAGTTCATGACCTGGTCACCGTCGTCCAGCTGGACCAGGGTAGCAGGCAGACAAAGACTGTTGAAGGCTTCCTCGAAGAGGAGGCGATCGTCCGGATCGTCGTCGGCCAGGACAATGGTGGGAAAGGAGCGGAGCGCCGAGGTAACGGGCAATTCGGCAGCGGGAGCGAGCGTTTTCATCCTTTCGTGGTTTAAAAGATCTGACCCGGGAACTACCGGCGTAGAGCGTCCACAGCAGTGTTGGCGGTGACTTCAAAGGTAGAGTATATAGTCCGGTTGATATGTTATTGTTTCTCCATGCCAGCGTCCATGAGCTTCGCAGAATGGGGCGGCAGCCTCTGCGAAGGGATTCGAATGCCAGGTGATCCAAAGCCGAACGGCAGGTCCTGCCCGGATGCTTTCAAGCCGTCTGCCAGGAACAGACGCTCCCTCCCCAGCAACTCTGCCATTTGGTATGAAGTTTGGTACCTTATGGGTACAACGATTCTACTTCCTCCCATCTCGAAGAATGAAGCGCCCTGGGCCTGCCGGCTTGTGGCGTGCAGCAGCGTCTTGAAAGCCGCGCTTCTTCGGGCACCGATCGTCCAACACCAGGTTACCATCCACCTCTATTGAAAGACCCCTGATCGATGCGACCACTCTTAGAAGTTTAAATTCATGGACGACTCTTTTTTTGCCCTGCCCTTACGCGAACAGCTCGCTGAGCTGGAAAATCTGTATGCCGAGTGTTTGCTGGACGGGACTGACCGGGCCACCTTGAAACAGCTGTGGACCCACATCCAGGACATCAGATCGCGCACCCAGGAATCGAGACACAGGCTTTTTACGCGTCGTTGAAAAGGTTCAGCCATCGGGAAGATGCCCTCGCCGTTCGCTCCGCTGTTTCCCTGTTACACGTGACGTTCTATGCCTTTGGCGGGACGTGACGATCACCATTCGGGAACGCTTTCCTTTGCATCGTCGAAACGCTGTTTGACGCGTGACCGGTGAAGCCAGTCTGGCCCGGCAGCGGTTTCCATTGCCCCTAAGATGTAGCTATGACAACAAGCGTTCGATTCCTTGCAGGTGGATGAACGACCACCCGCTTGCTTTCCGACTGACCACGGACATGCAGACGAATGTTTGTCGACAGTCCCTTCCTCGTGGCGCCGGCCGACCTTTGCCGTTCACGTTCTTCATTCTTTCACCCTTTACAACGTACCGATTCCCTATGATTGACATCAAGAAAGAAGGCATCCTGCTAAAAAAGCGAGCCCTTGCTTTCGAAGAAGAAGGCGTTCTCAACCCAGCCGTTATCAGGGAGGGAGGGCAGGTTCACATGTTCTACCGTGCGGTTGGCAAGGGCAACTACTCAAGTGTCGGCTATTGCAAACTAAACGGTCCGCTGACGATCGAAGACCGTTTGGACAGCCCACTTCTGATCCCCGAGTACGATTACGAATCGCATGGAGTGGAAGATCCCCGGATCGTAAAAATCGAGAACCTCTACTACCTCACCTACACTGCCTACGATGGGGTGAATGCCCTGGGCTGCTTAGCTGTGTCGAAAGACCTCGTGCATTTTAAAAAGAAGGGCATCATCGCTCCCCAGGTTGGTTACGACGAATTCCGGATGCTGGCGGAAACCCACGGTGCCATCAACCAGAAGTACCTGCGCTATAATGAGCAAGGGCAAGTAGCGCATAAGCAAGGCAAGCCGGTCCTGCTTTGGGATAAGAACCTCATCTTTTTTCCACGCCGCATCAATAGCAAGCTTTATTTCCTTCACCGGATAAAGCCGGATATCCAGATCGCAGCAATAAATGACATCGATGAGCTGACAGCCGCCTACTGGCATTCCTATTTCCTTGAGCTGGATAACCACATCCTGCTGTCTCCAAAACTTCCCCACGAGATCAGTTATGTCGGCGGCGGCTGTCCGCCGATCGAAACGGAGCACGGGTGGCTATTGATCTATCACAGTGTGTACGACACGGTGAAAGGATATGTGTACTGCGCCTGCGCGGCCCTGTTGGACCTGGAAAATCCTGGTCAAGAGCTTTGCCGGTTGCCTTATGCTTTGTTTCAACCGGAACACGACTGGGAACTAAACGGCGAGGTAAACAACGTCTGCTTCCCGACAGGGGCAGCCTTGTTTGGCGACACCCTGTATGTGTATTACGGTGCGGCAGACGAGCAAATTGCAGTGGCGTCTATGAGCTTTTCATCGCTGCTGAACGAATTGCTGCTCTATAAAAAGGCAGACAAAAAAACAAAACACAATGGACACTCTCACGAATCGTCTGCCCGATAAAAAGAGGTTCGCCGGCTCACATAGCGGCATGGCACTCTCCATGGCAAACAACCCCTTGGCGGAAATCCTGTTCATCTCCTCTTACCCGCCACGGGAATGCGGCATCGCCACGTATTCGCACGACCTGATTGAGGCGCTGGAGAACGGCTTTAACGGATCATTCAAAGTAAGCGTGTGTCCGGTTGAAAGCGATCTGGAACAGCATCAATACCCCGGCACGATTACCTATAAACTGAACACGGACCACGCAGATTCCTTTGCCACCCTCGCACGAACGATCAATGCCTGCACTGACATGAAGCTGGTCGTGGTTCAACACGAGTTTGGTTTCTTTGCGCAAAATGAAGAGGCTTTTTTGCAGTTCCTGGAATCGGTATCCAAACAGGTTGTTCTGAGCCTCCATACGGTGCTGCCTTTCCCCAACCACGAGCTAAAATTGAATGTGCAGCGCATGTCCGCCTCCGCATGCGCCCTGATCGTGATGACCCACGCGTCGAAGGATGTTTTGGTCAGCCACTACCAGGTTCCAGCCGAAAAAATTACGGTTATCGCTCACGGGACACACTTGGTTCCGCATCTGGATCAGAAGGAGCTGAAGACAACATACCATTTATCCGGTCGGAAGATACTTTCGACATTCGGCTTGCTCAGCTCCGGCAAAAGCATTGAAACGACGTTGAAGGCGCTGCCTGCTATTGTGAAGCGTCACCCCGACGTATTGTTCCTGATCATCGGCAAAACACACCCGAATGTTGTAAAGCACGAAGGCGAAAAATACCGGCAAATGCTGGAGGCAACGGTCGGGGACCTCGGCATGCAGGCCCATGTCCGCTTTGTCAATCAATTTCTGCCACTCCCTGAGCTTCTTGAATACCTGCAGTTGACGGATATCTATTTGTTCACATCAAAGGACCCCAACCAGGCCGTCAGCGGAACCTTTTCATATGCCATTGCTTGTGGCTGCCCGATCGTTTCGACACCGATTCCACACGCCCGTGAAGTGCTGAACGGAGATGCGGGTGTTTTGTTCGATTTTGAAAATTCGAAACAACTGGCGGCGGCTGTCAATGACCTGTTGGATCACGAACAGGCAAGGGCCGAGATGGGATCGAATGCGCTGCACAAGATGGCTTCTACCGCCTGGCAAAACGCTGCCATTTCGCATGCACTCTTGCTGAAAGACTTATGCTGCCCAGAACAGGCGCTGGAATACAAGATCCCTCCGGTCAATCTTGCGCACTTGAAAAAGATGACGACACATTTCGGGATCGTCCAATTCTCCAAGACCAATCATCCCGATATTCGGTCGGGCTACACCCTGGATGATAATGCCAGGGCGTTGGTCGCCCTGTGCCAGCAGTTTGACCTTGAACCGTCACCCGAACACGTAAGCTACATCCGGCTCTATTTTGATTTCATAAAAGGTTGCCTTCAGCCGGGAGGGATTTTTCTAAACTACCTGGATGAAATGGAAGCATTCACCATTCAAAATAGTGAAACGAATCTTGAAGATTCTACCGGGAGGGCGATCTGGGCTTTGGGGTTCTTGATTTCCGTGCGCGACAAGCTTCCGGCTCAATTGGTCGCCGAAGCGCAGTCGACGTTGCAGGCTGCCCTCGTGAATGTGGGGAGGATTCATTCGCCGCGGGCGATGGCGTTTATCATAAAGGGTCTCTATTACCGTCACAGAATGGACAAGTTCGCGCAGGATGTTCTGGTCATTGAAGAATTCGCAAGCCGGCTGGTTCAAATGTACCGGCATGAAGCCGATGGCACATGGCTTTGGTATGAGGGCTCTCTCACGTATGGAAACAGCATCCTGCCGGAAGCCATGCTTTGTGCCTGGTTAGTGACCGGAAAAAGCGCTTTCAAAGAAATTGCAAAAGAGTCCTTTGATTTCCTGCTTTCCAAAACATTTGCAGAAACGGGGATACGGGTCGTATCCAATAAGACCTGGCTGCACCGGATCAATGAGACCGCGCCAAAAGCAGTTGGCGGGGAACAGCCAATAGACATTGCCTACACCATCCTGGCACTGGAAAAATTCTACGAGGTATTCAGGGATGAGGCCTACCGGCGCAAAATGGATACGGCGTTCAGCTGGTTCCTGGGGAACAATCACCTGCACCAGATCATTTACAACCCTTGCACCGGCGGCTGTTATGATGGCCTGGAGGAACACAACGTGAACCTCAACCAGGGTGCGGAGTCTACGGTTAGCTACCTGATGGCGCGATTGACAATCGGGAAGATGGAACGAACCGAAAAACAAAAACAGGCACGGGGGATACGGAAGGAGGAAAGCGCGTTAAGAGCCACCTCGGGCCTATGAGCAATCATGTGCGGAGAGGAATTCTTGTTGGAACAGCACAACCTGGCGGGATCTTGTCCAGGGTCCTGTCAGCAAGACCGTCAAGTGAATTTCAGGAAAGTAAAAATTTGATTTAACCATTATTATGAAACGAATTCTGATCGCTACCGATTTCTCGTCAACAGCCCGTGCTGCCGCCCGATACGGCGTTCAATTGGCAAAAGCGCTGGGTGCCGATGTCATTTTATTTTCGGCATACCAGGTGCCGCACCCCTTTGCTGCATTAAACGTACTGGTATCGAGCCTGGCCGTCATGGAAGACACGAGGGCAAAACTAGCCGATGAAGCAAGGGAGCTGGGTAAGCCGGATGAGGTACGGATTGAAATCTTGTGCGAGGAAGGGATACCGCATGAAACCATCCTGGCTATCGCCAAAGAAAAAGAGGTGGACCTGGTCATTGTTGGTATGGCGGGCAGCCATAGTGGCCTGAAAAAGCTTTTTGGAGACACGGCGACCGCGCTGGTGAGCGACCTGGCGGTTCCCGTGATCATTGTGCCCGCGGATGCAAAATTTAAGGCGCTGAAGAATGTACTGTACGCAAGCGATGTGTTTTTGGACACGACGATCGCAGCGATCGACCAGGTAAAATGGCTGACCGACTTTTTTCGCTCCAAACTATATGTCGTGCGGGTCGTCAAAGACAGTTACGAGGAAGTCCGTGAGCGTGTCAACACACCACAAAACCTTAGAAAGGAATTGAAGGACCTACAGGCGGGCTTCAGCTTTCCTGTCAACACCAATACAACACAGGGCCTCGATGATTTCATAAAAGAACGGCCTGTCGATGTAGTGGTGATGCTTCCCCACAAGCACGAATGGCTGGAGCGCCTGCTCATCAGGAGCGAAACAAATGAGATGGTCGAACATACGCACCTGCCGATCTTACTATTGCCTGAGGCATCAACCGTTGGTAAAAATATGACGCCGGTTGAAGTGGCTGAAAAGTACGGATATGATGAATAGTGATTTTTTTTTCTTTACCGGGTTGGGCAGGCACTTGGAAGGGAACCGGGTCGTAACCCTCGGAGCTGCTATTGGAATCGAACGAGCGGAATCGGCTTTTTGTTGCCGACTGACTATCTTGGGGAACGTGACGGAATTCGAATTCCTTCCTCCATATGACGCCTTATGCAATGGGGTGAGTGATAGATAGAGCTGTCGTTTAGCGGTTGAATTAACACAGCTGCAGGCGCCATTTGCAATGAACACCAAACAAGCAGCTTAGTAGCGTGAGAACCCTTTGCCATTTCAGGCGGGCAATAACCGGTGCCCGAACTGAAAGATTCGTACAGAAAGACCTCGCATCAAGAACCGAGGTATGCCAACAAGCCACCGTGGACTTTTATGTCCCAAGGGTTTCACGGCGGAATGCTGATCGATTGGCAATCTGGTCCTCGGCCTGCGTTTGAAATGGAGGAGCCGCAAATAGGAGTGGACAGGACGCCTGTGCCGGGGGCCAGACGTTTTCAGATTTCTGCGTTTTACATGATGAGCTCGGGCTAGGATTCAACACCATGTATTTCATATATGGCTTCTAGGCGCGGCGAATATGATTGAATCTGCTGCTGGTGCGACACACCATCGCTGTAGCTTTTCCAATCGATTGACGTATGTTGCTGCCAATCCCGTCTCAGGCACCTGACGTCCGCATCCAATCCCAGACACAGCCGCCAAACCAACGTGATCATGAACGTGAAAGACCAGATCAGGACATACATCGGCTCGCAGCCACAGCCAAAACGCGAAGACCTTGACACGCTGCACCAGCGGATATGCGGGCTATTGCCTCAGGCCCGACTTTGGTTCCTGGATGGCACCGACGGCAACGGCAAAATAGTCACAAACCCGAACATCGGGTATGGAGTCCAGGTGATCAAATATGCAGATGGCAGAAGCAAAGAGTTTTACCAGGTCGGCATCAGCGCAAACACAAGTGGCATCTCCGTTTATATCATTGGGCTGGACGATAAAAAATACCTGGCCCAGGGCTATGGCAACCGGATCGGTCAGGCAAGCGTGACGGGCTACTGCATCCGGTTCAAAGCGCTCAAGGACATCAACGTCGATGTGCTCGAAGCCGCCATTCTCGATGGCGTGCGCCCATCGACAACTTCGTAACAGCGCAAACACTTCCGAACGGAACCCGCTGTTGAAAGCGCAGGCGAACACGGCGCAGGGCCGATGGCGGAAACGCGTGCTGACCTGGTGCTCCAGCAGGTTTCATCGTCTTCCTTTGCCGATGCTACGTGGGACCGGATGGTCACACGTTTATTTGAACCGCGCATTCAGCGAAATAATGTTGGAGCCCAGCCCATCGTTGCGGCTGTAGTGGCCGTAGCGCAGCTCCAACATGGTCCACCGTGCGAGCCCGAACACGCCATTCTGTGGCGTGAACCGAAAACCCGCACCCGCGAAGCCACTGTTGAATGCAGACAGGTCATAATCGCTCGTATAGTAGCCGGCCGACGCATGATGCTCCTTGTACGGCGCAAAATAATCGGCAGCGGTCTGCGTATAATAGCGGTAGAAGGGACTGATCGAAAAGAAAGGAGTGACCTTCACCGGCATCTCGAGCTCCGCCGTATGTGCCTTCACGCCCCAGTCATCGATATAATACCTGTAGAACGGACGGAGGATGACGCGGTCGCCGATGAAATAGCTCGCGCGAACTCCGACGGGCACTTTGAACCGGCTCCCCGGCAGGCGCTCATACGTTTCCGTTCCGTTATCGAAATACACACGCTGGTACGATGTGCCGAGCAAGCCGCTCTGCGTGACAAGGTCCAGCAGAAACGAGTATTGAAAGCGCTGGTTGACGACCTGTGAGTAAGACAGGGAGCCGCTGAGCGAGTTGCGCGGCGAGGGCCCTTCGTCCTTTTGTCCACCGGGCCGTAGCTCCACGGGAAGGATCACCCGCCAGCTGTCGAGGTAGGACTGCAGCTTCAAGCTGAGCTCGCGGTTGCCGTCCTTGGATGCCTTGGCAACCTGGACACCGAAACCCGCCGATGCGTAGTCGTACTCCTTCGAGAACGAGGCCGTTGCACCCAGGGTCAGTCCCCTGACGTTCTTCACCGAGTAGCCCACGGACGGATACACGCGCGTGTCAGCCGAGGAGGCCGAAGAGATCGTTGACGGGTCGATCTTGTCGGAAGATGCCGAAGAGTAATGGTCCACACCAAGCTCGAGGTTGAGCGTGTGCTTGCGCAGGTGCTTGTCGCTGCGCGACAAACGCACTTCGATCGTGTTACTGATATCGGTGAGCTTCTCGGTGCCGATGCCTCCCGTGACCGCCGAGTGGGAGCCGTTCTGCATATAGTAGCCGGACACGACATCGATCTCCTCGATGGAAAGCTTCCGTGCCTTATACGTGCTCGTGTCCGCCGGTGGTGTTGTTTGCGAGAAGGCTGCCAGGATCTGCAGGTAACAGGCCAGGGTGGCGAGTGTCAGTTTCTTCATGTGTGGGTTTCGTTGGTTTAGTTGCAGCCGCAGCCGCCACCGGTCTTGCCACCATTGGCGCCGGAAGCGCCCTCGCGGTAAGCGTGGAAATTGGATTCGAACTTTTGTGCTTTGCGGGCTGCCAGCTCCATCTCGGCATCGTTCAGGTAAGCTTTCTGGTACGGCTTTACGGTTGTGCACGATGTCATGGCAAGGGAGAGGAGCGCCATCATCAGGGCCACGCAAAGCCAGCAGTGGATTCGTTTCATATCAGGTCAGTTTAATGTTGTTGGAGGTAAAAAGGAGGTCGTTATCGTCGATGAGGAGGCAGGCCACGTCCGGCAGCTGGTTCACAAGGTGAAGGCCCGCTTTCACGCCCATCACCGTGACGGGCGTGGCCAAGGCATCCGCGAGCTCTGCGTGCGGGCAGATGATCGTCGCGCTCTTGATGCCAGAAACGGGGTAGCCTGTTCGCGGGTCGATGGTGTGTGAGTAGCGCCTGCCGCCGATAAGCACATACTTTTCGTAATTGCCGGACGTCGCCACGGCCTTGTTCGTTATGTTGAGGCTCGAAAAAGGATGATGGGTGGCGTCGGGTGCGGCGATGCCGATCGTCCACGGGCGGCCGTCGGGCTGGTGGCCCCACGCGGCGAGGTCACCGCCTGCATTGACAACACCGTCTTCCATACCCAGTCGCAGGAGGATCTCCTTCGCGCGCTCGGCGGCGTATCCTTTGCCGATGCCGCCGAAGCCGATACGCATGCCTTTCTTACGGAGAAAAACGGAGCGGCTGCCTTTGTCAAGGATGATGTTCCTGTAGTCGATCAGGCCCACCATCTGATTCGCGGTGTCTTTGTCCGGCAACGCTGTCATGCTACTGTCGAAGTTCCAAAACCGCTTGTCGAGGGAGCCATAGCTGATGTCGAACGCGCCCTGCGTGAGCGCGGAGATGCGCAGGCTGCGCTCGATGAGGGCATAGACTTCTGCGTCGACCTGCACCGGGTGCTCACCGGCTGCCCGGTTGATCGCGGCGGTCTGGCTTTGCTCATTGAACGTGGTGAGGAGGGCTTCAATGCGCTGCACCTCGGCAATGGCTGCGTCGATCGCGGCTTCAGCCTGGTCCCGCTCGACAGTGACAACCGTAAACTCAAACCGGTTGCCCATCAGCTTGACAACGCGCCTCGCGATGGAAAGGGTTCCGCTACTTGTCATGGGCGAGGGCTTGAAGCTGGGCAACAAATGCCTGTGGAGTTCCCACCGAATTTCCGTCCCAGGTTTTCAGAGGTGCCCCCGTGGCGGACAGGAGAACGGTATAGGGAAAGTTTCCTTCGGTGTTGTACAGGGCCGCCAACGCTTCATTCGTTTTCTTCTGGTCCTTCGGAAGCTGGTGCTTTTTCAGTCGCGGGAAATCTGCGTGCAGCACGACGAGGTGAGAGGCGGCGTATGATTTGAATGCCTCGCCGGTAAAGACCTCTTTCTCCAGGCGAATGCAGGGGATGCACCAGTCGGACCCGCTGAATGCGATAAGGATCAATTTCCCTTCTTTCTTCGCCGTCGCCTCAGCGTCGCGAAGTATGGGGGGCTGGGCGCCGGACTGCAGGGCGAAAAAAACCAGGACCGTAGCAACGAGAGCTTTCATAGAGGATCGATTGGGTAATTGTTATTAAAATTAGAACAACTTACTTTGTCTAACTGTTAATTCTCCCACGCGAATCACCCCGCGGAATCCCTTCTAAAAATGAGCCTTACCCTACACAAGCGAGCCTCTGCAGTTTTCTACCGGTTGCGGCATTGGGAGACCTGGCACTACCTCGCCAAGTATATCCCCATCATGCCCGTTTGGGGCTGGCACTGCCTTCGCGCGCGGTCGCTTTGGTTTTTCACACCCTCCAACCCCACCCTTGCCTTCGGGGGGTTCGAGGGAGAAAGCAAGCACGAAATGTATGAGCAGCTTCCCCCAGGCAGCTTCCCGAAAAGCAGGCTTGTAGCGGCCGGGCTGGCGCTGGAGGAGGTGGAGGCTATTGTGCAAGCGAACGGATTCCGCTATCCTTTTGCCGTGAAGCCTGATGTGGGTATGATGGGCTTTATGTTTCGCAGGGTCCGAACCCGCGAGGAGTTGGGACGCTACCATGCCGCGATGCCCGTTGATTATTTTATCCAGGAGCTGGTTGACGAGCCCCTGGAGGTAAGCGTGTTTTATTACCGGTTCCCGGGTGAGGCGTCAGGCACGATCACGGGCTTCTTGAAAAAGGAATTCCTGGAAGTTGTGGGCGATGGACGATCGACCCTCCTGGAACTGATGGAGAACTATCCCCGTGTGCAGTTCCGGCTGGAGGAGATGAAGTCGAAGCATGCCGATCGGCTCGGGACCGTGTTGCCGGCGGGTGAGATCTGCATCCTGTCGCAGGCGCTGAACCTCAGCCGCGGCGGGCGCCTGGTAAGCCTTGCCCACGAGAAGGACGCCGCACTCCTGGCCGTTTTCGACGGCTTAAGCCATGCAACAAAAACGTTTTACTATGGACGTTATGATATCAAGTGCCGGTCGATCGACGACCTGAAAAAGGGACGGCACTTCTCTATTCTCGAATACAATGGCTGTGGAGCGGAGCCGCATCATATCTATGGAAACGGCAACAACCTGCTGCAGGCCTATGCCATCGTGCTGCATCATTGGAGGGTGTTGGCGAAGATCTCGCGCGAGAACCACAAGCGGGGGCATCACCGGTGGACCTATCGCCGGGGCCTTGCATTCCTTCGAGAAGCAAAGCGTCATTTTGCAGTGCTGAAGAGGTTGGACCGTGAGTTTCCTATGAACTGACTGTGCAGCGATAAAGAGGAAGAATCCTGCATTGGTTGAACAAGTGTGCAGTGTGTTCAACAGAACCCGTTGTGAGGCAACGGCGTCCCGCAGATCCGTGTATGGTACGAAAACTGCAACACCTGTCAGCTGGAACTCAACATGACGAACACGGGAGACAAGGATCTGCAAGCGGAATATGAAGCGTTCCTGGAGGACAAGGCCTTTCCATGCGTTGCGGCTAAAGCGGCGCTGGCACGCAACCAGGTGCGGTGCTATGTTGCCGGTCATATGGCCTGTCCGCACCATGATGCAGGGATCCTCCAATTCCTTTATGAATTCGTTGATGCGTACCGGGCCGCAGGGACATCATTCCACAGCGCGGCCGTCTTGTTCAAAGGGCCGGAGACGACCAGCGAGGAAGCCTTCGATGTCCTGCTCTGGCAACGCCTGCAGGCCCTCGCCGACCTCGACCGACAGACGTACGCGCACGACGAACGAGTGGACGCAGACCCCGCCTCGCCTGCGTTTGCCTTCAGCCTCAAGGCAGAAGCATTCTTCGTCATTGGCCTGCACCCCGCCAGCAGCCGGCCTTCGCGGCAGTTCGGCTGGCCGGCGATCGTTTTCAATCCCCATGCAGAATTTGAAAAATTGCGACGCACAGCCTCCTATGAAAAAATGAGGCATATTGTGCGGAAAAAGGACCTGGCTTATTCCGGGTCGGTGAACCCGATGCTCACGGATTTTGGAAAGGCGTCCGACGTTTACCAGTACAGCGGGCGGCAGTACGGTCCCGACTGGCAATGTCCTTTACATCTTGACTATGCACCCACTAAACATCATCCCGCCCCGTAGCGGCGTCTCGCTGGTATTAAAGAAAGGACAGCGTCTTCGCGTTGTCGACATCGAAGGCGAGCAGGTCTCGGACCTGGTTTGTTACAACGAAAGCGATACGTCGGAGTACCTGTCATCCGGCCGTACGATCGATTATGCCGAGACGATCTTCCTGACGAAAGGCCACCCGTTTTATTCGAACCGGAGCCGCGTCATGTTTGATATTGTGGAGGACACGGTGGGGCGCCACGACTTCTTGCTGACGCCCTGCAGTGCCGATACATTCCGGATCATTTATGGGCATGAGCATCCGCACCGCGGGTGTTTTGGCAACCTGTGCGACGCGCTTGCGCCGTATGGGATCGGCCCGGACGATATCCCCGTATCGTTCAACATTTTCATGCATGTGACGGTGAACGGGGACACGGGGCGTGTGGATGTACTGCCGCCGAGGAGCAAGGCAGGCGATTTCGTGTTGATCGAGGCGCGGATGGACCTGATCGTGGGGCTGACCGCCTGTTCGGCGGAGATGTCGAATAATTATGCGTTCAAGCCGATCGGGTGGGAGATTGAACGATAGATTTAGATTGGCGATTTTAGATTTTTGGAGCGTATGCTTGTTCGGACTCCCGTCTCGCAGGGACCCGAAATGGGCGTTATGAAAGAGTTTGTGCCGCGAAGTCCGGAAGGCGCGAAGCCACGAGGATATTTCAGATTTCAGATTTCAGATTTTTTGAAAAGTCTGCACTTCCAGGCTTTCATCCCCGCCGCTAAGCGAGGGAGCCTATGCACGCTAAGGCGACTTGCCGGGAAGAAGCGAAGACGGAAGCAGCGCGCTGGTTCAAAGGCCATTCAAAAACAGATAATCGTAAAGGCCGTTTCCGAATGACCACGATCACCCGGCTGGCGGACGCACGTCATCGCAGGAGTGACAAGTTCCGATCAATTTTGCGGATAACTGAAATCATTTGTACCATGCGCCTTCCCATTCATGACAACCTGACGATTGCAGACCTGCAGGAACGCTTCGCCACTGCCTTCCCCCGTCTCCGTATCGAATTTTACAGCAAAGCCCACGGCGACAAGAAAGGCAGCGGGAAAGAAGACCTGTTGGACAAGCAAAAGCGCATTGGTGAGGTCCGGACCCGCGGCGATGAAGGCGTGCAGGAAATCTTTTCGACGATGACGGTCAGGGATGTAGAAAAGATCTTCCACGATCGGTACGGACTCAATGTGCAGGTCTTCCGCCGCGAAGCCGGCTGCATCGTCCAGACCACGTCAACCGACCATTACACGCTGGCGCAGCAGAGTGCGCTGGTTGCAGACGTGGAGAAGACCGTGTTCGCAGTCGACAAGGCACAGCAGGACGAATATGATGACCTCTGAAATGAATGTGTCGATTGACATACAGCCCGAGCAAGCTTGCGACAGGCGAAAGAGAGGGGCGAGACCAGGCTCCCCGGGGCAGCTGACTGGCTTTAGCCGCGGGTTTGCTCCGAATGGCGGGAAACGAACTTTTGACGTTCAGCGCCGCCGCCGCGTAAGGAAAGAACCGCCGCAGTCCACGATTTAAAAACAACAATGACAACCATGCGGTCTACTCTCAAGCCAACCCTGCAGTCCCTCCTCGATACCGAAAACAAGCAGCAGCTGAAGCTTAACGAGATCGTGGTGAAGTCGATCGAAGAGGAAAAGCTTCTCTCCGAAAAGCTTTTTGCTTTCGAAGAACAGAACATCTCGTTCCAAAACCGCGTCGCCGACCGCGTGGCAAGCTTCGGCGGCAGCTGGTCGTTTATCCTGTTCTTCCTCGGCGTGATGCTGGTTTGGATGGGCGTAAACCTGTACTTCCTGTCAAAACCATTCGACCCATACCCATTCATTCTTCTCAACCTGGTGCTGTCAACCGTTGCCGCGTTACAGGCCCCGATCATCATGATGAGCCAGAACCGGCGTGAATCGAAGGACCGCGAGCGGGCGCGGAACGACTACCTCGTGAACTTGAAAGCGGAGATCGAGGTAAGAAACCTTCACCAGAAGATCGACCTGCTCATCTCTGAGCAAATGAAGACGATGTTCGACATCCAGCGCATGCAGATGAGCCTGATGGAAGAGATCCGTTCCGAGATCTCGTCTTCGCGAAAGACGCACTGATGGCAAAGGGTAGGGCGAAGGTTGACGGCCAGGCACAACCAGCCCGCTCTTGCTGCAAACCATTCTCCGTCTGAAAAGAGATAGAAGGATCCTTCCGTTCGCCTTGTTGTCCAGGCGTTCCCGATTTTCGTCGATGGCAAGCACCGAGGGCAGAGCTTTCGAGGACGACGTTACAAAACAAGCGGTCAGCCGGGAAACGCGGGAGACTGGTGATTCGATTCAAACCTGCCGGACTTCTCGCGCACCGCGATGCGAAACACGACGCCTTCTATTTCGCCGGTATCATCGGGCGGGAACGGCCAGTATTTTCCAAGATGAACCGTGACGCTCGAGATCATCGGCAGGTACCTGTTGAGGAGGACCGTCATGGCGCGGTGACGCTCCTGGCGGTCCACCAGCTCCTCGAACCTGCCCTGCACGATGACGCTTTTCCAATTACCCATATCGGTCAGGTCGTCTACTTCGAAACAAACATTTGGATTCTGTCGCATCAACTCTGCTTTCTTGCCCTCGTGCGTGTGACAGATGATCGCATTGCCGTCGTACGCGTAGCTGATGGGCACCACGTAGGTTTCATGCGCTGCGCTGCTGCAGCCTATGCGTCCGACAAGCTGATTTTTCAGGAATGCATCGATCTGATGCGACGTAAGCTCTCCAAACATGCAAGTTGATTTTCAGCGAAGCTAACAACGTGGAAGATGCTGCCGCCTGATGGAAAACAGCAGAAGCCCTGATGCCTATCAGGGCGTCGTTGGCCCTTAACTCGACGGCGAACGACTCTTGTTCTTTGCACCGGTGGAATTGCTTTTCGGGGCAGCGAATGAACACTCAGGAACCAAGTTCAACCTTCTGAAACGTCACCCTGATCTGCACCCGCTCATCGTCGGGGTCGGTGGTGGGCGTCACCTGCACCACGTCCTGCTCGCCAAAGTAGCGCGCAATACCCTTGATGATGCCAACCGCCAGGCTGCCCATCCGGCGCCGCGAAAAATAGTCGATGACCAGCAGGGTCTCACTCACCTCGGATACATTCAGGATCGGGGGGTTGGCGGTGCTGTTCAACTTCCTGACCGCCCCATGCATTACTTTCTCCGTGTGGATCAGCACGTCCCTGGTCGTCCATTCGGGACGGAGATAGCTGGCATAAAGTCGAAACAGGTCGGGCACGAGGTACTCTCCAAACTTCTCCTTGAGCTCATTGACAGATGCGCCGGTATGACGGGAAGCTGCGCCGACAATAGCGCCGATATCATCCAGCGGGTAGTTCTGTGTCATCTCAAAGCTTTTCCCGCCCGTTCCCGCTTCGCCGTTCAGCTGGTCCCACATATCTTCAGAGAAATGAGCGACCACGAATTTCTTCAGTAGGAAAAAGATCGAACCATGTACTCGTAAATCCTGGTTTTCCATCGTCTTGTAAAAAGTGACGGGAAGAGCCATGATGACCCAACCTGCCTGGTAAGGGTGTGTAAGAAGAAACAAAGATAGGACACGCAAAACTTAGACAAAATTCACCACGTGTTGAGGCATGCCCGGATCGCGTTCTCAAAACGATCCATCTCATTGCTGCCAGGGTGCCACGCCAGAGGGGCAGTCGCGCCCATTACTACTGGTCGACCCCGTGAGCCGCGGGCGCCAGCACGAGGTGCCGGTACCGCTGGATGTCGGCCCACAAAGAGGAGAGGACCTTGGCATCCACCCCGTCACGCAGGTATTCAGCATACAGGTCTTCCAATGCAGCAAGGTGCTCCCTGATCTCGATTTGTTCCGATATGATCTCCATACAACGTGCAAAACAAATTAGTTAACGGGACGGTTCATTTACTTCGTCCTGTCCGGCAGGCAAATAGACTTCAAACGTCGCACCGGCGCCAGGGGCGCTCCGGGCCCTTAAAAAACCCTTGTGATTTTCCACTGCCTTCCGCACGATCGAAAGACCGACACCCGTTCCGCTGTAGTCCGCGCTGCTGTGCAGGCGAGTGAACACATTGAAAATGAGGTCGGCATTTTTTTGGTCGAAACCAATGCCGTTGTCCTTCACCGTGATGCGGTAAAACGATTGTTCTAACGGCGGGGGAAGGGGTTGAACAAATTCCAGCTCTCTGCCTTTGACAAGCGTCGAGCTCACCCGCACCTCGGGCTGCTCACCCGGCTTATGGTACTTGATGGCATTGCTGATGAGGTTCTGGAACACCTGCTGCAGCTGTCTCTTGTTGCCACGAATCACAGGCAGAGGGTCGATCTGTATACGGGCACCCGTTTCCGTGATCGCCAGGTCAAGATCTTCCAGAGCCTTTTGAGCTTTTACCTGCAGGTCCACTTCTTCTACGCCACCGATCCCCTGGTTTACGTGCGCGTATTCAAGAAGGTCATCGACGAGAAGCTTCATGCGGCCGGCTGCAGCGCCGAGACGTTCCATCCCTTTGAGACCCTGCTCGTCGAGCTGGTGGCTATGCATCAACTTGAGCTGCTCCGCATACACCATGATCTTGCGGATCGGCTCCTTGAGGTCATGGGAAGCGGCATAGGCAAAGTGCTCCAGGTTTGCATTGGAGCGCTTCAGCTCCTCGACGGTCCGCTCAAGGTGAACCTGTGCCGACTTCACCTGGGATATGTCCGTAAAGACGTTTATGAAGCGCTCGTCATCCATCTTGGCGATCGCAAGCTCGATCCATTTGCCCGTCTGGGGCAGCTCATATTCCGTCCGGAAGGACTCACCTCTCCGAAGTCCGACGGCAGCTTTGAAGAGGTCCGTCTTCAATAGCTCGGGACTTAGCGTGGCAAAGCTTTCCGAGAGCATGACCTCGTTCGGGATCCCGTTGAACGACGCGCAGGCTTCATTCATCAAAACGGTTCGTGCATCCACCATGGTGCCGTCAGGGTTCCGGATCGCCTGCGTAATGGCCAGCCCGTTTGGAGAATATTTTAAGATGGAATCGAGCACATTCTTCTGCTCCTCGATCCGTGCAATGGCCTGCTTCTGATCGGTGATATCGTTGACCGTCACCGAGATGATCTCTTCGTCCAGCTTTACCATTGAAAATTCGTACCAGCGCTCCGGGTTTTCATAGTGCAGGGCGTGAACGGTTGCTGTGCCCGTCCTGAGAACCTCGTGCGCAAACCGGATGAACGCTTCCTGGCTTTCTGTTCCGGAGATGGACAGCAGCGACCGTCCAATGATCTGGTCGGGCAGGACCTTGAAGATCCTGTAGAACGCGTCATTGGCGCGCAGAAAGACCAGGTCGACCACCTTGCCTGCTTCATTCCGGACGGCGCGCGCGGAATAAACGCCACTTAGGGATCCATTGAAAATCGCGTCAAGCTCGCTTGCCTTCCGGGCGGATTGAAGAGCGAGTCGCTTGTTCTCTGTGATGTCTATATAATTGAGGAGATAACCGTCGTCGAACTTCACGATGGAAAAGCCAAGCCACTGGTCGCGGGCCTCGGAGTAGTATTCCATATACCTCGGCGTGCCCGTCTCGACAACCGCTTTGCAGATATCGAAATAGGCGGAGTGTCCGCGGAGCTCCATCAACTCGCGAACGGTTTTGCCATAGAGCTGATCCATGGTGAGCGCGGTGATCTCCGCGCTTTTCCTGTTGGCGATTTTCAGGCGGAAATCGGTGATGGTGCCGGACTGGTCGCGGATCGATTCATAGAGGCAGATGCCATAGGGCGAATGATCCACGAGGCTATGGAGGAGCTTTGCCTGCTGCTCCTTTTCGAGGTTGGTCTGGTATTCGGCAGTGCGGTTGCGGGCCGTCGTTAGCACGCCGCCGTGCACCTTGATCCGGTTTAGGGTGAGGTATTTATCAAGGCCGGTACTGAGGTAGGTAAACTCAAGCGGTGCGCCGGTTTGGTATACCTGCAGGCACTGTTCGAAGATCACGGGAACGGAGTGTGGGTCAGGAAGCTGGTCTGACAGAACGCGCTTGCCCAGCAGGTTCGCCGCTGAAGTCCTGGTGATCGTTTCACTGGCTTTGTTGCAGTACTGAAACTCAAAATCGACGATGGTCTCATCGTCGGCCTTGCTGTCGAAGTCAAAAACGGGGGTCACCCAAACCACCGAGTCGGGGAGGTGCTCACATATTTGACGGATTGAATCAACCGCGGCCTGGTTGGTCGTCATAGACATGCGCTTTATAAATCGTTCGAAATAAATGAGCTGTCTTGTCAAGCTCCGTCGCCTGCCGGCTCTGCGTTGGCTTCGAGCCCATCGAGTTTTTTCTGTAGGTCACGGTTGGTGCGCTCCAGCTCGATGTTTCGAAACTTTACTTTTACCTCGAGGTCTTCATAAGCCTGCTTCAGCCTCTCGGCGGCTTCCTCGGCAGCGTTGCGTGCACGCACCTGCTCCGATACATCGTACGAGAAGGCCAGAATGCCTTCGATCTCGCCCGCTTCGGTGCGAATGGCGCTGTAGCTAACGTTTGAATAAAACTCCTGCTCTTTCCCATCAAGCTCCACGACGGCCCGCATCTCATTGCCCACAAATGGCTCGCCGGTCGTGTAAACACCGTCCAGGATCGAGATATAGCCCTGGTCGCCGAGCTCGGGGAAAAGCTCGCGAACTGATTTGCCGACGAATTCACGATCGCCAAGGGCAGCTTTCACCACCGGGTTTGCAAATTGGACGATGTGCTCAGGTCCCTTCAGGATCGAGATGGACGCAGGGATCTGCATAAACGCTTCCTGCAGCAGCCATTTCTCCTTGACAAGGCCGGCCGTTTCGCTCTTGATCACCTTGTCCAGCTCCAGGTTTGCTTTCGACAGCTTACTCAGCTCATCGATGCTGACAGTAATATCCTGGTACGTGGACGCTGGGGCCGGCTGCGATTTTATTTTCTGTTCCAGGGTCGTCAGCAGGGACACAAGTGCGTCGGCAATCGTTTCGATGCCCACAAGCCCTTTGCGGGCCTCTTCGACCTGGCCTGCGTTGTATGTTTCGACAAGTGTTTTTGCGGTCCGGTGCAGGTCCGCGTGTACCTGCTCAAGCTCGTGCATCTCCTGGTACTGACCGTAGGTTTTCAGCGCATGGTCATAGATCCACTTGCCGACAGCACATTCGGTGTGGGAAACAACGGGTGCCACGTCAACGTCCAGCCCATAGAGGATCGAACGGAGGTTTGATTTGAAGAGGAGGTGCTTGGCTTTCGCCTGCTCGAAGTCGAGTGAGATCGTGTCCATGTCAGCAGCGATGGGTGGTTCGTTATTGTTTTGGTTTATGCAGTGTGCCGGTGAAGAACGAGCTCCAACCCGGTATGAAAATACAGTGTCAGCTTGTATACCTCCCCGCCCTCTTCCTGCTCGTAGCGGAGCCGGGTAATGATTGCATTGCCTACTTCGTCGCCGTCTATGAAGAATTTCAGCTGCGGGTTGTAAATGATCTCCTCCTCGCGCATGACCTGCCACTTGCCGGTGCGCTCTTTGCCGTTGACGGACCGGTAATGGTCAGGCTGGATCTCGATGATGCGGACATCGGCAAACAGGCTATTTTTACTGTCGCTGTTCACGACCCTGCTGTTCACTTGCCAGTGCCCCCGAATATGTTCTTCCGTAATGGCGTTGAGATCGATATAATGCATACTTGTGGTTTGAGGGCGGAACCGGGCAAAGATAGGTCTTCAGTGCATCCGTTTGACGCGCCAAAGCTCGTCCGTAGGGGGTTTGCCGGTTTGCGCCGAGCAAACAAGGGGTGCGCGATCATGGGACTATTTTTGAACTCCGAGACCTGTTTTGTTCCCTGACATTTATCTTTACTCCTTCCATTCACCCGCCAAACGAATCCACACTTGACGAAGCAACAGACCCTGTCTTCCCTCGTAGCGGCCATGCCCGCGGCAAGTGTCTTGATCCTGCCCGATGCCCCACGGTACACGGTCGTCGCCGCTTCACCCGCTTACCTGCGGGCAGTTGGTATGGCGAAAGATGCCTTGCAGGGCCGGGGCCTTTTCGATGCGTTTCCTGCCAATCCCGATGAAGCGGAATTTACAGGACAGGCTAACGTCGCAGCATCTTTCGCAACCGTCCTGGCAACAAGATCCGTCGACATCCTTCCGCTGCAACGCTACGACGTGCCCACCGCTGACGGACGGTTCGAGGAACGCTACTGGAAGGCAGTGAACAGCCCTGTGTTGGATGAAGACGGCAACGTGCAATTCATTCTTCACACGCCAGAGGATATTACCGAACGAGTGATCGCCGAGCGAAAGGAAGAACAATACCGGCACGCAAATAAGGTCTTTGACCTGTTCATGCAGGCCCCGGCTGCTGTATGCATTGTGAGAGGGCCTGACTTCATCGTCGACCTCGCCAACGGCGGCATGCTGGACATGCTTGGACGCACGCCACAAATCATTGGGCGCCCGATCGTCGAAGCGCTTCCGGAAGCGCGGGTGCAGGGCTTGATCGACATCCTGACACAAGTCATGACCACCCGCCAGCCCTACCAGGTTTCCAGTTTCCCAGCCACCCTGTTGATCAACGGCGAGCGGGAGACACGCTATTTCGATCTTGTCTTCAACCTCTATGACAGGGCTGTCACGGGGCTGGATGACGAATGCATTTTCTGCCTCGCACATAATGTGACCGAACAGGTTGAAGCACGAAAGAAAATAGCCGATGTAACAGAACGGCTTAATTACCGGAACGCCATTTTCGAGGCTCAGAACGACGCAACTCCCGATGGTGTCCTGATCGTCGATGGCAACGGGAAGATGATCCTGTACAACAAGCGTTTTGCCGAGATCTGGAAAATGCCCCAAGCCATTATCGACAGCCGTGATGACGACGCCGCGCTGCGTCACGCGATGACCATGCTCGACGACCCTGATAAATTCATGACCCGGGTTGAGGCGCTGTATGAAAAGAGATCGGAGCCAAGCCAGGACGTGCTCGTATTCAGGGACGGCCGGGTCGTCGAGCGCACAGGCGCTCCCATCGTTTCAGAAGAGGGCACATACTATGGCTGGTCCTGGTATTTCAGGGATATTTCGAGGAGCATCAAACAGGAGCAACGGTTCCGCAACGTCGTCGAGCAGGCACCAGACCCGATCCTGATCCTGATGGGCGAGGACCTTGTCCTGGAGGTCGCCAACAAAGCGCTGTTGGACCTCTGGAAAGTAGACGAGACAGCCATTGGCAGGAAATTCCTGGACATCCTTCCGGAGATGAAAGACCAGGTCTTTGTCAACCTTCTCAAGAACGTCTTGCATACGGGGGAGCCGTTTTACGGCAACGAGGTGCCGGCCATATTTATACAGGAAGGCAAAGAAATTACGCGTTACGTGAACTTCAGCTACCAGCCCTATCGCGAGCTGAACCGGGAGATCAGCGGTGTCCTCATCACCGCCACGGACGTGACCGGGCAGGTTTTGGCGAGGCAGCAGAAGGAAAAAACAGAAGCCAATTTCCGGAGTCTCCTCATGCAGGCGCCGATCGGTATCTGCATCCTCCAGGGCGAAGACTTCATCGTGGAGCTGGCGAACGACTCGTACCTGGAGATCGTTCAGCGCGAGCGCGACGCATTCCTTGGACGCCCGCTCTGGGAGGGGCTTCCGGAAGTCAGGACGCAGGGCTTCGACACGATCCTGCGGAACGTTCTGGCAAGCGGTGAGGCTTTCATCGGGCGCGAGTTCAAGGTCGTCATCAATCGGCAGGGGAGGGAAGAGGTCCTCTATGTCGATTTCGTCTACGAGCCGCTGCGCGAAGTCGATGGCGACTGGGACCGCATCATGGCCCTGGCGATCGACGTTACGGCCAACGTATTGTCACGCAAAAAGATCGAAGAGGCTGAAGAGCGGGCCCGCCTCGCGATCGAGTCCGCTGAGCTGGGCGCTTTCGAAGTGGACCTGCTTACACAGGAGATCATTGCCTCCGAGCGGATGGACGAGATCATGGGCGTCAGCCACACAAACGTCCGAACCAAGTACATCGAAGCGGTCCATCCCGACGACCGTGCCATCCGCCAGGCCGCGTACGACGTGGCCTACCAGACCGGCAAGCTGGAATACGATGGGCGCGTTGTCTGGCAGGACGGGTCGATCCACTGGATGCGGGTCAAGGGCCGAATCTTTTTTGACAGGCAGCGCGTGCCCTTCAAAATGCTGGGTGTGGTCCAGGACATCACGGAACAAAAACAATTCTCGGAAGAATTGACCAGGCAGGTCGAGGAACGCACGCAACAGCTGCAGGAGTCGAACCTCCAGCTGCAAAAAAGCAACGAGGAGCTCGAGCAGTTTGCTTATGTATCAAGCCATGATCTGCAGGAGCCGCTCCGCAAGATCAAGCTGTTTGCGGGCATGATCCTCGAAAGTGAAAGCGCCAAGCTCGGCGAGCTGGCGCGGAGCCGGTTTGATAAGATCATCGATGCGGCAGACCGGATGAGCAGCTCCTTACGAGACCTCCTCGAATATGCATCCCTTTCCCGCGAGGAGGAGGTGGAGCCGGTGGACCTGAACAAGGTGATCGAGAATGTCGAGGTCGACCTCGAGCTTGTCATCGCTCAAAAAAATGCAGCGATCACAAAGTCGGGACTGCCCGTGCTGTACGCGATCCCACTGCAGATGCACCAGCTGTTTTACAACCTTCTCAACAACTCTTTGAAGTTTTCAAAACCCGACGTGCCGCCTGTTATCTCGGTTAGTTCACGGGTCCTTTCAACTTTGGAACTGGTCGGGAAAGCCGACCTGAAAAGCGGTCCTCTCTACGAGATCCGCGTCACCGACAACGGCATCGGCTTTGACGCGGTGCATTCCAAAAAGATCTTCACGATCTTCCAGCGGCTTCACGACAAAAAAACGTATAGCGGAACGGGCATCGGCCTGGCGCTGTGCAAGCGGGTGGTGCAGAACCATGGCGGCGACATCTATACGGAGTCGCAGCCGGGCGTCGGCACAACGTTTATCATTTTGCTTCCGGTCGGGTAAGACCGCGGGCGAGTGCAAGTCGGGTCGGGGGTCAAGTTGATCGAAGAACCAATGTTGGTCAACTGCCCTTTCTGAAGATGCGATCGATTCCCGATCTTGTGGGTCGGGAAACGCAGGTCACAACCCCGCGGAGATCCTCCTACACCATGACCCAGCGGATCGCGCATATCACTCTTCTTGTAGCCGACTACGATGAGGCCATTGAATTTTACACGAAGAAGCTTGGCTTCCGTCTCGTGGAAGACACCATCCTGGATGCTGGCAAACGCTGGGTACTCGTCGCGCCACCCGGAGCAACGGAATGCTCTCTTCTGCTTGCCAAAGCTATTAGTGACAATCAAACAGGCCGCGTCGGCGACCAGGCCGGCGGGCGCGTGTTCCTGTTTCTGCACACAGATGATTTTTGGAGAGACTACAATGCCCTCGTGCAAAAAGGCGTTTCCTTTGTGAGGCCGCCGGAGGAATTTCCATACGGCACCGTCGCAGTTTTTGAAGACCTGTATGGAAACCGGTGGGATCTGATTCAGCCACAGGCGGCAAATAGTGCCTGACTGCATTTCCGGTTGCTAACGGTCGCGAAACGTACGACACCACTTTTGGCGAATGGCATCACGCAGTCGCGTCACCCCATCCCACAAAGAGGAACGGGCCCCGGTCGCCGGGACCCGCCTTTGATGCTCTCACGTGTCAACAAGGGCTCTTCACGGGGTTATTTTCTCTTCTTCAACTGGAACGCGCGCGAGATATTGAACCCGAACTGCACGTCTCCTTTGCCCCAGTCGTTATAGGTTTCATTCAGGTACACCCGCTCATTCATACCGACTGCATTTGTGAAATGAAGCTGGAACACGTGGCCGCCCGTCTCGATGTCAATACCCAGGGACAGGGGGTCGTGGAAGAACGGGCTGTTTGGATTGAACACATGGTGATAGTCGGCCGTCAACGCCACCCGCTTGCTGACCTTCAGCCGGGCACCTGCGCCCAGCGCGAAAATGTCGTTGTCGTCTGCATTATTGATCACAAGATTCTGGTGGACGATCGTTGGGACGATCTGCAGGGTGAAGCGCTCGCTGAACTTGCGCCCGGCAATGAGCTGCCCGTAATACCCGACGCGGCTAGAGAAATAATCCTTGCGGCTGGGATCGGTCCACCGGCCGGTCTTCACGGTCATACCACCCGCAAGCACAACCGAAAGTGGCGCGGCGCGCGGGCCAGTTGCCTGTTGGATCAGGCGGTACTTGAGAAAGGCGTCAAGCTCTTTGAGATAGGTGCTTCTGCCGAGGCCAACTGTGAAGTCCTTTGAAATGCCATAGTCCAGGCCGAGTCGAACGGAGGCCGGGCCGTCTAGGCCGAACAGCTCGCGTGCGCCGCCATTGACCGGACCGAAGCGGTGGAGGATGCGGAAGTCGAGCACGCCGGGACGAAGCATTTCGATGCTGTGCGTCATAATGACGCGCGACGACTTGAAAGCGCTCGTCACATATTCCTTTCGGGGCGTTGAATCCTGGACGGACCGAAGCAGGTCCTCGTCCTGGGCGCGAGCGGAGGCGGTGGAAAAGGCGAGTACAAGGAGCAGGCTGGTTCTGATTGTCATGTTATTTGGATAATGGTTCGAGACGGGTGGACACCTGGATGCGGATCGTATTCGAGACATTGTCGCGAACAACGGCAGGGATCGAAATGCGGTAGTCGGAGACCAGGACCTGGAAGGAAGCCGATGCCTGGATCGCACCATCACCGACCTGGATCGTACCACTTGTCTCAACCGGTTTGGTCACGCCGTGGATGGTGAGCAGTCCCTTCACATTTACGGTATATGAGCCGGGCTTGCTGTAGTCGATCTCCCCGTTGTTGGTAATGGTTCCTCTGAATTCGGCCTTGGGGAACTTGTCGCTCTCGACGTAATTCTCATTGAAGTGCTCCTGCATCAGCGCCTTCTCGAATGAAAAGCCTTTCATCAGCACGGAGAATTGGACTGCGCCCGTTTTGGTGTCGAGGACGCAGGTGACGCTCTTGTTCACCGCCCGGATATTCTCGAGGGCGGCTTTCGAGGAAAAATCGATATGGCCCGACTTCGTGAAGTAGCGTTGAGCCGTCGCGGTAAGGCAACTGGCCGAGAGCAGGGCCGCCATCAGCACGGGTCTAATTGTTTGGTGCGCCATGGTCAATCCAGGATTTAAGTTGATCGATCTGGCACTGGTTCATCCGGATGCTGCCCTGCGGCATCGGCGAAAACCCCGGGGAATGGTTAACAGCCCCATACAGGCGTCCGTCCGTCACCTTGGCTTTCACGCCCGCATAATCGTTGAGTGAAAAGCCACCTGTGGGGTTCACCGGTCCGTGGCAGTTGAGGCACCCGTTTGCGTTGATGATCCCCGCGACCGTGGTGGAGTACGTGACGTTCGTCGTGTTGCAGGGACTGTTCGAATAGAGGGATTCTTCCGAATGATAGGTACACGCCGCCAGGAAAATGCAGAGTATCAGGGCTGTAAGTAAGCTGCGCATGCAATAGGATTGTTTTGGTGAATGGCTGTAAATACGGAAGGGTGAAAAATGCGTTGCCTTTGCCGGCATTGGATGGACCAGCCGTGAGGCGTTGCCTAACGGGTTTGTTTTCAACTGCTTGCGGCAAGGGCTGGGCAACGCAACCCGTGGAAAAAAAATTCGGGGAACTGGCAACCTCTTTCGCGGGTTTTCGTAATTACATTTAATAACTCATGCGCGTGATTTGAACCTGGCACAAACCATAGCAAACTGCCTTCAAAACAATCATCGGGAGCAAAAGGCTCTCTATGAGAAATACTATGGGTATTGCCTGAAGACGGTTTTTCGCTATATCTACCACTACGATAAGGCAGTCGACGTCGTCAACGACGGGTTCGTGAAGATCATCCGCAACCATGGAAAGTTCGAGGCCAAGGACGTTCAGAACCTCGAAATGATGCTGATGGGATGGATGCGGACCATCATGGTCAACTCGGCGATCGACCAGCTTCGAAAAAATAATTTTCTTCCGGAGATCGGTGACATCTCCGACCATGTGTGGGTAGAGCAGGACAGGAGCAACGCGCCTGACCAGGCTTTGCTGTACAAGGAGCTTGTCCGTGAGATCAAGAAGCTTCCCCCCGCATACCGCACAGTGTTCAACATGTATGTGATCGACGGGTTCAACCACCAGGAGATCGCTGACCGGTTGGGCATTGCCGTTGGTACGTCCAAATCCAACCTGTCGAAAGCACGGGCGCACCTGCAAAAAATTTTAAAGAACAACGACGTTGAGCTGAGCTATGCAATATGTAAATGAAAATAGCGATGAATTGTTCCGGAGGGCGGGCAACGAATACCCCTTGAACACCTCCAGTGCCGACTGGAATCGTATTGCCAAGGCGTTGGATATCAATGAAGAGCGCCCGAAACCAAGCTCACGCCGCCATCTCGCGTGGCTCCTGTTGCTGCTGCCACTTCCCTGGATCTGCCTGTCTGACGCCGGCTTGCGGGGAAAAGGACAAGCTGCCGGACAACGCGTTGCAGCAGCTCAATCCCGGTCAACGCCTGTTGCCGTCACTCCTGGGGCCGCCTTTATAGCGCCGCATGTGTCGTCGACAAGCCATGTGCCGACGGCACAGGTTCGGCACGCGGGAAGCCATCTTTCGGAGGGCTTCAACGCTGCAACCATTGCCCGCCGAAATGAGATCACCAACAGCCATGCAACAACAACATTGACCCCGGGAAGCCTGGCGTCAGGCAGCTCGGGTGACGAACGATCAGGTTCGGCAAAGACAACACCTGCGGTAGGTGCACTTGCGAATCCTGCGGTCCCTTCGTCTACCGTGACTTCACCTCTTGTCAATTCGCCGGCTTCTGCCCCGGTCGCAACATTGCCTGCAAAGAAACAAACGGAGACAACTCCTGTTGAAACAGCGGCAGCTACTGCCCGAACAAACCCCGTTCCGAAGCCTCCCCATGGAAAGCTGTATGTCGGCTTTGTCGGTGGCGTGAGCGTCACGACGATCAAAATGCAAAAGACCTCTGATGCCGGTTTCGAAGCAGGCGTGATCGCCGGTTACCGTCTCACAAACCACTGGAGCCTGGAAGCGGGCCTGGTCTCGTCGCGCCGTCATTATTACAGCGATGGCAAATACTTGAACACCAGCAAGATCTACCTTCCACCAAATTCCTCCATCACCATGGTGGATGGCAGCTGCCGCATGCTCGAGATCCCGGTGAGCATCCGGTTCAATGGCGCCGCCCGCAAGCATGGCAACTGGTTTGGAACGGCAGGCCTCTCTTCGTACCTGATGAAACGGGAGGATTATGACTACGCCTACTACTACCCATCGACCAACTACACAGCGATCCACAGCAAGACCTATCGCAACGAGTCCAGGGACTGGGTATCGGTGCTGCAACTCTCCGGCGGCTACGACCGGTCGGTAACACGGACCCTCAATGTCCGGGTTGAGCCTTACCTGCAGCTGCCACTGAGAGGCATGGGCTTCGGAAAGCTTCCTCTGACCAGCGCCGGTGTGCGCATCGGCTTCACGAAGTCTTTGTTCTGATGCGGACATCCTAAAGCAACCCGCGTTTCTCCACGTTCGTATTGATTGGTATTAAAGCCATTGAATGGAACCTGTTCCTTTGTTGAACGATTCTTCCGTATTCGCCACGCCCCTGTCTTCCCACACGTCGCCGAGCCGTCTCTTTGCTGAAACGGAAACGCTCTGGGTGGCACGATCCACCGTGGACACGCCACTTCAAATACGCCGGAACGCGCTGCTGAAGCGACTTGCAGACGTGACAGTCTCTTCAATTCTGATCCTGCTCATTTTCCCCTGGCTCATTCCTCTGATGGCATTGCTGATCAGACTCGACTCAAAAGGCCCGGTGTTTTTCCGGCAGAAACGGGCGAAGAGAGGTGGCGCGCTGTTCACCTGCATAAAGCTTCGCACGATGGTGGTCAATCCGCAAGCAGATACAAAAGCCGCCATAGAAGACGATCCGCGCATAACCACCGTGGGCGCTTTTTTGCGGAAGTCGCACCTCGATGAATTGCCACAGCTTCTGAACGTGTGGTATGGCGATATGTCGCTCATTGGCCCGCGTCCGCATATGGTCAGCGACAACCATGCGTTTGGTCCAATCATCGATCAATATCATTGCCGCTGTCTCGTAAAGCCCGGTATCACGGGGCTGGCACAGGTTCTTGGCTACACGGGCCCGGCCGGAAGTCGTGAGGCCATGCAGATGAGGGTTCGCCAGGATCTGCATTATGTGCAGCACTGGTCCATCGGTCTCGACATCAAGATCATTTTGCGGACGATTTTCTCCGCTGTACTCCCCAGGCAATGAGGGGCGTGTTTCGTCATATGTGGATGACCCTCACCGCATCCGAACGGAAACGGTTCACCACCGGCGTTAGCATCGATATCGTCATTAGCCTGCTCGATATCGGTTTCCTGGCGACGCTGATCTGGATCGTCCAATGGTACTTGCAACCGCAGGCGGGCCACACACTGTCCCGGGTTTTTGGTACGGGTTCCTTGCAGCCGATCGGGTTCTTCTTCGTCGCCTTTGCCGTGAAGAACGGGGCAGGATTCCTCCAGGCTCAAAGCCAGTTCCGGTTCTCAGGCCGCGTTGCCGTCCGCCTGTCGGAACAAAACCTCGGGGCGTTCCAGGAAGCGGCCTACACGGAGTTCGTACAGGGCGACATGGCGCAGCAGATCAGGCAGATCAATCACCAGCCCTTCGACTTTTGCACCTATATCCTCTCGGGAATGCAGCAGCTGTTCACGCAGGCCATCCTCGTGGGCGTCGCGATCAGTGCCATCCTCCTTTATAACGCAGCATTGTTCCTCTTCCTGCTGCTTGTTCTTCTGCCACCCGTCATCGCTGTTTTTCTATTCATGAAGCGGACGCAGCATGTAGCGAAGACCGCGATCAGGAGTACCAACGAGCGGTCTCTCCAGGCATTGATCGACGCACTCAAGGGGTATGTCGAAGCCAATATGTTCGGCAGCCGCCAGTTCTTTCGCGACCGGTACATTCAAGCAAGAGCGCAGTTCAGCCATGTCTATTTCCGGACCATCGCCGTGCAGGCCATGCCTGGCCGGATGATCGAATCATTTGCCGTTCTTGGTTTGCTGCTCCTTCTCGCCCTTTCAT
>JAQBNP010000259.1 GCA_028288515.1 Flaviaestuariibacter sp.
GATGTCAACGGGCGGCTGCAGGAAGCGGTTCGGATCATCTATAAGGACAGCGATATCCTGTACGTCAACATCAACTCACTTCATAAGATCGCCAAGTTCACGGGGAAGGAAGGAACGGTGCCAAAGGTCAATAAGCTTGGATCGGACGTGTGGGCCCGCCTCAAAGAAAAGACAAAGACAAAGGTGAAGGAGATCGCCTTCGACCTGATCAAACTCTACGCGCAGCGCAAGGCCCAGCACGGCTTCCGCCATTCGCCTGACAGTTACCTCAACACCGAGCTCGAGGCTTCCTTCATTTACGAGGATACTCCTGACCAGAGCAAGGCCACGGCCGACGTGAAGCGCGATATGGAATCCGAATCGCCCATGGACCGCCTTGTCTGCGGAGACGTTGGTTTCGGCAAGACAGAGATCGCGATCCGCGCCGCGTTCAAGACCGTGGTCGATGGTAAGCAGGCCGCCGTCCTTGTCCCGACGACCATCCTGGCATTCCAGCATTTCAAGACCTTCAGCGAGCGCCTGAAAGATTTCCCGGTCACGGTTGATTACGTGAACCGGTTCAAGTCAGCTAAAGAGAAAAAAGAAACCTACCAGAAGCTCGCCGAGGGGAAGGTGGACATCATCATCGGCACTCACGCCATCCTGGCGAAGGATGTCAGGTTCAAGGACCTCGGGCTTCTCATCATCGATGAAGAGCAGAAGTTCGGCGTCGGTCACAAGGAAAAGATCAAGACCCTGCGCACGAACGTGGATGCCCTGACGCTGACGGCCACACCGATCCCGCGGACACTGCAGTTTTCGCTCATGGGCGCCCGTGACCTCTCGATCATCAACACGCCGCCGCCGAACCGGCAACCGATCCAGACCGAGGTGAGGGTGTTCCAGGAAGACTTTATCCGCGATGCGATCTACTTCGAGACCGAGCGTGGCGGGCAGGTCTTTTTCATCCACAACCGGATTCACGGCCTCGCCGAAATGTCGGCACACCTGCAGGGGCTTTGCCCCGACCTCAGCATCGGCTGGGCGCATGGGCAGCTCGAAGGGCACGAGCTGGAAGAGCGCATCCTCGATTTCATCGACAAGAAATACGATGTCCTCGTCTGCACCAATATCGTGGAAAGCGGCGTGGACATTCCCAATGTCAACACCATCATCGTCAACAACGCGCACCAGTTCGGTCTCAGCGACCTGCACCAGTTGCGCGGGCGCGTCGGCCGAAGCAACAAGAAGGCATTCTGCTACCTTCTTGCCCCGCCGATGAGCACGCTGCCCGCAGACAGCCGCAAGCGCCTGCAGACACTGGAGCAGCACAGCGAGCTGGGCTCCGGGTTCCAGATCGCCATGCGCGACCTCGACATCCGCGGCGCCGGCAATATGCTTGGCGGCGAGCAAAGCGGCTTCATGGCCGATATTGGTTTTGAGACCTACCAGAAAATCCTCAACGAATCCATCCGCGAGCTCAAGCGCACCGAATTCCGTGACCTGTTCAAGGAGGAGATCGAGCTGCAGGACGAGTACGTGTCCGACTGCACCATCGACACCGACCTCGAGATCCTGATCCCGGACAGCTACGTAGCGAATATCACGGAGCGCCTGGCCCTGTATACCCGTCTCGACAACTCGGAATCGGAGGAAGCGTTGCAGGCGATGGAAGAAGAATTTGCCGACCGGTTCGGACCGGTCCCGCCGGAAGTGCGCGACCTTTTTGTCACCGTGCGCTGCCGGAAGCTGGCCATTGAGCTGGGCTTCGAGAAGATGTCGCTCAAGAGCGACACGATGAGGTGTCACTTCATCAACCGTCCCGATTCACCCTATTTCGAATCGGATACGTTCCGCAGGATCCTCGAGTACGTCCAGACAGGCACCAACAAAGCGAAGCTGAAACAGACCGGCAAGCTGTTCCTTCTCGTGGTGGAGAACGTTTCCTCGATGGGCGAGATGCACACCTTCCTGCACCGCATGCACGCCGCCGTTCTGCGCCCGGCCGCCGTTTAATGGCCTTTTTGTGCCGGATTTGCTTGCGCCTGCCCGGGAAGAAGACTACATTTAGAGTGACAAGTCCACCATGAACAACCGTCTCCTCCTTCTTTTTCTCCTGCTCCCGCTGGCTGGCCTCTTCGCGCAGCGCGGCCCGGTCGTGCGCCTCCGTACAGGCGACCTGCAGCCCGAGGCCCTTGCCGATTCATCAATCGAGCGATTTTTCCGCACGGCTCCTCAACACGAAGGAAAGATTTACGGCCTGTTGCAGCTGAACGCGCTGCCCACCGTGGAAACACGGGCAAAGCTGGCAGCGGCAGGTGTTGAGCTGCTGCAGTATCTTCCGGAGGCAGCGTATTCGGCCCGGTTGTCAAGACCGCTGACAGCGGCGCAGCTCAAGGGAATGGATGTGCGCGCACTGGTCTCCCTGCCGCCGCGGAGGAAGATGGATCCCTTTCTTGCATCAGGCCGCCTCCCCGCGTGGGCCGTCCGGCAGGCAGGTTCCGTCGACGTGCTGGTGGAGCTCGCGCCCGGAGTGTCGGCGTCGTCGGTCGTGCCGCTCCTGGCCGATCGGGGCTTGCGTGTCATCGGTACCGGCCTGGCGACCTTCGGTATCCTGAAGCTGAGGATTTCAACGGACATGCTGGACGTGCTTGCTGGCCTGGCTTTTATCGACTATGTCCAATCGGCGCCACCCCCGGATGCGCCCCTGAATGCGGGCAGCCGGGGCCTCTCCCGCGCCAGCTCTCTTAATGCTGCCACTGCCGATGGGGGGCGCGGTCTCAATGGCGAAGGCGTCACTGTCGGCATCGGCGACAATGCGGACGCCCAATTTCATATCGACTTCAGCGGCCGTCTTGTCAACCGGTCAGCCGGCCCCGTGACGTCTCATGGCGTTCATACAACGGGCACCATGGCCGGCGCCGGGAATGTCAATGAATTCTACCGGGGCTATGCCCCGAAGGCGACGATCGTGAGCCAGCAATTTTCCGGCATCCTTACCGAAGCAGCCACGTATGTGCAGGACAACGGAATGGTGCTGACGAACAACTCCTACGGCAATATCATCGAGTGCGATTACGATGGCGTCTACGATCTCTATGCGCGCCTGCTCGACCAGCAGGCCTTCGACATACCGGCGCTGCTTCATGTGTTTGCAGCAGGCAACAGCGGCGCATCCACCTGCCTTCCCTTTCCCGCCGGGTTTCACACCGTGCTTGGCGGCTACCAGTCGGCCAAGAATATCATCACGGTCGGCGGCACCACCGATTCTGGCACGATCGGCAGCTTCTCGAGCCGTGGCCCTGTCAGCGATGGACGTATGAAGCCCGAGATCGTCGCAACCGGGCAGACCGTTGTATCGGCAACGCCACCGAATGGCTATGGGACCATCACCGGCACCAGCATGGCCGCGCCAGCCATTACTGGCGGTCTCGCCCTCCTCTGCCAGCGCTACCGACAGCTTCATGGCGGCGCCAACCCGCCGGGCGCTCTCATCAAGGCTCTTGCCTGCAATGGCGCCAGCGACCGCGGCAATGCAGGTCCGGACTACAGCTATGGCTTCGGCCACCTGAACCTGGTGCGAAGCGTTGAGATGCTGGAAGCCAACAACTATGTGCAGGCGACCGTCGTCACTGGCGGTCGCAACACGACCAGGATCACGGTGCCGCCCAATACGGCGCGACTAAACATCCTTCTTTACTGGCATGATCCTGCGGCATCGCCACTCAGCAGCCGCACCCTTGTGAACGACCTCGATCTCAGTGTGACGACACCAGGCGGAGCGACCGTGCTTCCCCGGTCGCTCGATACATCCGCAGCCAGACTGGATTCGGATGCGCTCCCCCGCGCCGATCATGTCAATAACGCGGAGCAGGTCGTGATTGACAACCCTGCCGCCGGCGAGTACATTGTTTCGGTTTCAGGTACTACCATCGGGCAGGGGACAAGCCAGGACTATGTTGTGACCTACGATCCCGTGCCCGTTTCCCTCCGGCTTGCCTATCCCGTCGGTGGCGAAGGCCTGGCGCCAGGAGATCGCGTTAAGATCCAATGGGATGCGTTTGGAATGGAACCGGCGACATTCCGTGTCGAGCAGTCTTCAAATGGCGGCGGCTCGTGGACGCTGCTGGCATCAGGGCTAGCGGCGGCGCGGCGCGTACTGACGTGGATCGTTCCTTCCACTCCAACGGCCAGCGCTCTTGTGCGCATCGTTAACGAAGCAACAGGAGCGACGAGCACAAGCCGTGCTTTCGTGATCGCTGCACTTCCTGTCCTCAGCCTCGATCCTGTTCAGTGCGAGGGATACCTGGCCCTGCGCTGGACCGCGGTTGCCGGCGCGACAGATTACGAAGTGATGTGGCTACGCGGCGATTCGATGCAGCCAGTGACGACGACGACTGCCCTCACCTATACGTTCAGCGGCCTGTCGCCCGATTCGGTTTACTGGGTAACCGTCAGGCCGCGCATCAACGGTCGACCGGGAAGGCGCGCCATCGCCATCTCACGCCAGCCCGACACAGGTACTTGTGCCGGCAGCATTTCCGACGGTGATCTTCGGCTCGCCGCCATCCCCGGGCTTTCTTCCGGCCGGCGTTTGACAAGTAACGCCCTCACCAATGCCACCCCGGTTACGGTCCGGGTGCGCAATCTCGATGACAGTCCGATCACCGGCTTTGCCGCCTCTTATTCGATCAATGGTGCGAGCCCCGTGACGGAAGCAGTACCAGTCACGATGGCGGCTGGCAGCACCTATACCTATGTTTTCGCAGCACCCGCCGACCTCTCGGTTCCCGGAACGTACCGCATTGCCGTCACTGTTCGGAGCAATGGCACAGATCCGGTTGCAGCAAACGATACCCTGTCGGTTGTGGCAAGGCAGCTCGATAACCCGCCGGTCAGCCTGGCGAGCCCGCTCCGCGATGATCTCGAAGGCCTGCCTGTGGCCACGATCACCACCGATACGCTCGGCATTGCCGGTGCTTCCCGTTACGACTTTGGGCGGACAACGACATTCGGGCGCCTCCGCACCTTTGTCAATACCGGCTTTGCCTTTTCGGGCACGCGGGCGCTGACGCTTGATATGGATCGCTTGAGCGCGGCCGGCTCGGTGAGCTGGCTTTACGGAACGTATAACTTGTCCGCATACGATGCGGCCACTACGGACGCCCGGCTTGACTTCATGTTTTTGAACCATGGCCAGGCGCCGAGCGGATATAACCGGGTGTGGATCCGGGGCAGCGACACGCAACCGTGGATCGAGGCGTTCGACCTTGATACGCATGGCGAACCCGGCACCTATAAGCAGTCGCCTTCCATCGAGATCGCCCGCCTTCTGCGAACGAACGGCCAGAATTTTTCCAGCTCCTTTGGCGTACGATGGGGGCAGTGGGGTCAGCTTCCTGCAACGGCCCGCGAGTCGGGCGCAGGCGTGACCATAGATGATATTCGTCTCTATGCCGTATCCAACGACGTTCAGCTTCTCGCCATCACTGCACCTGGTTCCGCGGGGTGTGGACTTTCAGCAGCGACACCCGTAACGGTTTCCGTACGCAATGCCGGTGGCGCTACGGCCGGCCCGGTCCCGGTCCGGTACCGCGTCAATGGCGGGCCCTGGATTGTAGAGGCAATGCCGCCAATGGCTGCCGGCAGCACGATCAACTATTCGTTTACGGCCGCTGCGAACCTGGTCGCTTATGGCAGCTACTCGATCGAAGCCGTTGCAGATGCGCCCGGGGACAGCTTTCACCAGAACGATACGGGGCGGCTTGCTGTCTTCAATGCGCCCCTCGTGAATCAGTTCCCCTACCTGGAGAATTTCGAGGCGGGTACCGGGTACTGGCTAGCTGGTGGACGCAACTCCTCGTGGGAGTTTGGACAGCCTGCATCACGCCATATGGCAACCGCCGCAAGTGGACGGAAGGCCTGGAAGACAAGGCTGGCTGGCAACTACAACGATGGCGAGAGATCCTACCTGCAGTCGCCCTGCTTCGATATCACCGGGCTGGTACGGCCGACACTCAGCTTCAGCGTTGCGCTCGATATTGAGGATTGCGGCGCCACCTTGTGTGACGGTGCCTGGGTGGAGTATTCTTCTGATGGCATTTCCTGGACGAAGCTCGGCGTGCCGGGCACGGGCACGAACTGGTATAACAAAACGACCGATAAGGTCTGGAGCGTGCAGGGCTATACGCGCTGGCACGTGGCGACCGTACCCCTGCCGACCGGCCTGCCGCGGCTCATGCTGCGGTTTGTCATGTCTGCAGATGCGGGTGTGAACCGGGAAGGCATGGCGGTCGATGACATTCATATTTATGACAACGCGAAAGGCATCTATGATGGTCCGACCCTCGGCACTCCCGTCGTTACGACGGTATCCGGGGTTGGATGGGTTGATGTCGAAAGCGGCGGAAAGCTCATTGCTTCGCTCCGGCCGCGCGGGCAATCGCCCGGCGCGACGGCGGTGCAGGCCTTTGTCGATACGAGCACATCACGCTGGGCGAATAACCAGTACTATCATCCACGGAGCCTGACCGTGAAGCCGGCAAACCGTCAGACTGTCGATTCCGTGGCCGTCCGGTTTTACTTCACGGACCGGGAGTCGGAGAAGCTCCTGGTGGCGACAGGCTGTGCCACCTGCAGCCGGCCGTCCAGTGCGT
>JAQBNP010000014.1 GCA_028288515.1 Flaviaestuariibacter sp.
GGCGGTCCGTCCGGCCGGCCGTACCAAGGCGCCACTGCTCGCCGGTATAGGCAATCGTGAGCGAGGAGATCGTGCTGCCGGTATTATTGACGAAGAGGCCACCGAACAAAGGAGCGAGGTTGCCGGAACGAACGCCGCCAAGTGCGCGGTCCGAAGACGAGGCAGCGCCGAAGCTGTAAGTATCGCCTGAGTTGGAAGACCCGGTGCCGGCGGTATAGGTCGTGTTGGCGTTGGCCTGGCTTTCGCTGAAAGCCCAACCATCGGGCAGGGTGGAGCCAGTGCCGCTGGAGGCCAGCGTATTGAAATCCTGGCTATGCGGGATGGGCTGGGCAGTTTGGGAGAAGAGACGCAGGGATCCAAACAGGAACGAAAGCAGAAGGAGTTGTTTCATGACGAGCAATTAATGACCACGGACGATCGGTTAACAGGGAAAGGCTGCCAAGATACGGAAAAGGCCCCCTTGGGAGGGGTGAAATCCGGTCAGCAAGGGGTAAAAAAACACAGATTGCGTGTTTTTTCTCTTTGAGAATCGGGCCGTGTCATTTAAGGGAATAAAAGCGGTTCACCGGAATCCACCGTCGTTTCGGCGCCCGGGAGCCCGGAATCAGTCGGCCGAAGTACCGTGGCCCGGGGGCAGCACCGGCTGCTTTGAAATCCGTGGCGATCGATTCGGGATGATCCTAAAGCGAGAGAACGATTTTAAAACTGACCTGTCACGCAGTTTTCAGGAGCTTCCTGCGTCGACCCCGGTACGCCACCCAGCCCAGCAGGCCCAGCGGCACCAGCACCCAGGCATGCGCCACAGCCACAATGATATTTCCAAGTACCGACCAGCCAGTCGACAGCGCGTCCGCCATGCGCGTCGTCCAGGGCAGGTCAATACCCGCCAGAGAACCATCGGCAACGCGCTGCCTGCGCACCACCGGGTCCTGGAATAGCTCGACATCGACCGTGCTGAACCGCGCCTGCGCATCGAGCTCCAGGTTCGAGATGCGTTCGTCAATGGCCACCTCTTTTTCTGCGATCAGCGCCGAAGCTTCTTTCACCTTCACCGCCTTAACGGGAGCGAGCACCGCGTTGCGGCTCTGCTGCCGGAGCCGCGACCCAAGATAAGCCAGGCTCCTGTCGTCAACGGAAAGCCGGCTGCTCGCCACGAGCTGACTCTCACCGGCAAGCAAGGCCAGGAAGGTATCGACAACCGGCGCGGGAACCCGCACGGTCAGCCGCGCCACCGGCGCATAGGCCGTCACAACGAGCATTGAATCCGCCGAGAGACGCAACACGCGCCGCCCGGTCTCGCCGGCATCCACCTGCTGGCTTGTCACAAGCCCGCCCGCTTCCCGCGCCATCTCCGCAACAGCGTCCACACCCGATAACACATCCGCAACCTGGCACCGCATCGAGGCGGTCTTCACGAGGCGCACCTGGTCGGCGGGCAGCGCATAAACCGACACGGTATCTGCTGTGGAGAACGGGCCGGTGCCGCCGGTCCCGTTATCGCAGCCAGCCATCGCAACTGCAAGAACGAGAACCGGAACGAATGCTTTTTTCATGGGGGTCATTTCCTATGAATGCCTGTCATGCCCTCCAGGTAACCCATACGGAAGGCCAAAAAAAACGCAAAGCCATTCAGTGGCGGGTGCGCCAGGCACGAAAAAGCCGCCCGGTGCCGGGCGGCTTTTCTTCGATTGTCCACGAACGTTAGAACGTCGCCATATCGATGACAAAACGGTATTTCACATCCCCTTTCATCATTCGCTCATAGGCTTCGTTGATGTCCTTCATCGCGATCACTTCCACGTCCGACACGATCTTGTTTGCGGCGCAGTAGTCGAGCATTTCCTGGGTCTCCGGGATGCCGCCGATCAGCGAGCCCGCAATGCTCCGCCGCTGAAAGATCAGGTTGAAGGCAGGCACCTGCGCGGGTGCGGGTGGGGCGCCGACGCAGATCATCACGCCATTCGTATTCAGCAGGTTCAGGTAGATATTGTAATCGTGTGGCGCAGACACCGTATCGATGATGAAATCGAATTCGTTCCGAAGGCTTTTCAGCACCTCCTCATCTTTTGTCAAAGCAAACCGGTGCGCCCCCAGGCGGCGTGCATCCGCTTCTTTCGATGGCGAGTGGCTGAGCATCGTCACTTCCGCACCGAAGGACACGGCGAACTTCACGGCCATGTGGCCGAGGCCGCCAAGGCCCAGCACGCCTACCTTGTGGCCCTTCGTCACGCCCCAATGCCGAAGCGGCGAATACGTTGTGATACCCGCGCAAAGAAGCGGCGCAACAGCCTGCAGGTCCAGGTCCTCAGACACCTTGAGCACGAATTCTTCCGTCGTCACGATGCGCTTGCTGTAGCCTCCATACGTGATCGTCTTTCCGTCGCGTTCATATGCGTTGTACGTGCCCACGGAGCCGTTCTCGCAGTACTGCTCGAGCCCCTGCTGACATTTGGAACAGGTGCGGCAGCTGTCCACGAGACAGCCAACGCCGGCAAGGTCGCCCTCCTTGAATTTGGTCACGGCCGAACCGACCGCTGAGACTCGT
>JAQBNP010000023.1 GCA_028288515.1 Flaviaestuariibacter sp.
ACGCTTTTCATGTTCACGTTCATAAGGAGGTCGTACCACTCTTCGTCCTGCTCTTCGATGGTCTTTCGACCGAATAACCCACCGGCAACATTGGCCAATATATGAATTTCATCCCCGAACGCTTCGCGGGCCTTTGCCACAAGGTTGGCGACATCTACACTCCTGGTCATATCGCCCTGCACGACGAGGCAGGTACCACCGGCATCGCGAATGACCTTTTCGGTTTCGGCCGCTTCTGCTTCGCTGCCGAAATAATTGATCACGACTTTGGCACCTTCCTGTGCAAACCGGGTCGATACGGCGCGGCCGATATCGCGGGCGCCGCCGGTAACGATCGCTACCTTTCCTTCTAGTTTCATATGTTATCGTTTACTTGTTGTTTGTTGAGAAATGGTGAGGCCAACCGGGCCGCCATCAGTTGCCTTTGTTGCCAGGAGTGACCCGGGCTGCAAAAAGAACCGATACGCAGCGAGCGAGCGATACATAGGCTTCACGCGGTACATCGGACCCGTGACAACGCCGCCCCAAAAGGACGATACCCTGCCAGACTGGTACAAATTGCAATGAGACACGCTGATCTTGTCCCAGTGGGTTTCGTCGAAGCGGATGGCTGCGCCGCCGCGTCCGGTATTTGAAAAAATAGTATTTCGGACAATGGCGTTCTGCACCCCGAAGAGGCGCATGCCCGAGCCCCGCTCTTTGTTGTTAACATCTTCCAGCACGCAATGGTCAACGAGAATGGTCGGGCCTGTTGTGCTTTCATCGCTGCCGCCACGGTACAGGTCCACCGCGTAGCCGAGGACCTTGAAGAAGGCACAGTTGATCACGGACACATACTCGGCACTGTACTTCCCCGCATCGTCTTTTTCAGCCGAGAGATAGATGGCGTCCCCCGACATATCGCGGAAGAGGCAGTTTGCGAAGACAAGCGTATCTGCATACGTTGTCCGTTGCGCGCGAAACGGACTGAAGGACGCTTCCTGGTAATTGTAGAACGAACAGTCGCGCACCCAAGCGCTGTAGTGGCCGCGCATCGCCGCGGCAGGTGAGATGGCCGCTGCAGCGGCGGCCTTGCCATCAAAGGCCTCGTTGTCGAAGGCGACTCCTTCAAGCTCGAGGAGGCCACCATCGGCGATCGTGATCAGGGCAACTTTGGATCTCATGCCATTATAGCGGATCACAGGTTTTGTGGCCAACCCGTGCGCGGCACGGATGGCTTGGTACTGCCGGATCTCAATGCCTTTGTCCAGCAGGTATTCTCCTTCGTCCACCAGCTCAATGACGTCGCCCTGTGCGGCTGTGGCAACAGCGGCAGCCAGTGAGTTCTGGCCGCTGGACACGCGAATCGTGCGGCCTGATAGCAGGCGATCGGTCGGCGTAACGGGTGTGAACCACGAAGCCCCGCACGCCGCTTTGGCGACGGCGCTGACGGCCGGGTTGATGGGACGCTCCTTTGTTTCGATGAATCCTTTTTGAGCGAACCGGCCACCCCTGGTCGCCACACGGTTGTTCTCAAACCGGTAGCCGTCGATCTTGTCGAAAGCAGTATAAACAATCGGGGAAGACGGGTTGTAAAAATAGTTGTGTGCAAGAAGAACATTTTCGGGTGTTTGCGTCCGCTCATTGTCGCGGCCGACATCGAGCAGGATGTTGCCGCACTCCACCCAGGTGTTGTTGGTTATCGTAACGTCCTTGACCTGGTGGTACCGGTTTGGCAGGGAGTTGGGAACGGCGTTCATGATCGCAAGCGCAGCGAAGAAGCGGTCTCCTGCCAGCTTGTAGAAATAATTATTGCGAATGACGTGGCCTTCATTGATCACGCGGATGCCGCCCGTGTAGGGCTTTCCGTTACCGATAAAGGAGTTGCCTTCCACGAGATTGCGGTGGCCATGGCGAAGGGCCAGCACACCGACGCACTCAAAGAATGTATTGTTCCGGATGATGTTGTCGCAGGACTTGATGGATACGATCTCGACCTCCCCGCTGCAGTGCTCGAAATAATTGTTCTCGATTCGTGTCCGTGATGAGGTGAGCGAGGACTGTGACGTGCCAACGCGGATGGTTTCACCGCCGTTGGAGCCGAGGTTCGGACGGTCTGCAAAATGATTGAAGTCGATGCGGTGGCTATTGTCCTGGTTGCGCTCTTCATCAAGGATCACCGCGAGGGTAACGCCGTTATTGAGCTTGCCGGAAACCGTGTTGTGGTCGAACCGGTTGTTGCGACCATAGAGAAGGATCCACGAGCTTTCGGTTTCGCGGCTGGGCGGGTCGTAGTTGTCGATCGCACAATTGGTGATGCGGCAATGGTTGGCCACCTCGCTTCCGGCGCGGTACTCGATCGCCGCGCCTTTTGGCGAGAAGCCTGACGTGAACCGGAGTCCGCTCACCTCGAGGCCCGTGCCGGCAACGCGCAGGGACGACGTGCCGCTCAACAGAACGCCGCCGGGTGTTTCGGCTTTCACGACAATGGGTCGGGTTGTATCTCCATGGGCGATAAAGGTCAGCTCCGCATCTCGGTAGGTGCCGTTTGCGATAAGGATCGTGTCGCCCGGCCGCGCGGCCTGCACGGCTTTATTCAGGGTTGAAATCTCAGTTTGCGCGCCGGCGCCGACAGCGCAAATAAGGAAGGCTCCGATCAGGAATGTTCTCATACAAAAGCAATTGGTTCGGTGGTTTACACGAGGCTGCAGGGCTTACTGGACAAGAGATTGGGCAAAGTCCATCACACCCTTCAGGTGTTCCTTCATGATACGCGCTCCTCTCTCCCCGTCGCCTTCGCGGATGCAATCAAACAGCGCCTTGTGCTCGGACAATGCTTTGTTGGTGACAGTATCGCAGACCTTAAAGATCGAGTAGTTGGCTATGATGTCGGGGATGATGATCAGCAGGAGAGACTTCAACGCTTTGTTCTTACTGAGGTCGGCGATGGTCAGGTGGAACATGAGGTCTTCCTCAACGGCCTTGATGCCGAGACCTGCTTTGTCGAGGTAGTTATTCAGGGAGAGCTCGAGTTGGATGATATCTTCATGCGTGCGGCGTTCACAGGCCAGGGTCACTGAAGCAGTCTCGAGAAGTACCCGGGTTTCCACAAGTGAAACGAAAGAAGGCGAATCGATCTTGAGAACATCTGCGATCAGGTTACCCAGTGCCGTTATGCCGATGCTGGCAACGAAAGTTCCGCTTTGGGGGCGCGTCTTCAGGATGCCATAGAATTCCAGCTTCCGGATGGCGTCCCGCACATGAGTGCGTCCCACACCGAACTGTTCGGAAAGCTTGCGCTCGGGCGGAAGCTTGTCGCCCGGCTTCAGCTGCCCGGACACCAGCAATTCTTTGATCTGGCGAATGATGACATCCACCGGCTTCTCGATCAACACTTCCCTGAAATTCTGGAGGACTTCATTCATATGCAGCGGTGTATAGAGGAGACAAGTATAGGATAAATATCGAAGCTTCAAATTGGTCTACCAAAATTTGTTTCGGCCAGGAAGTTTTTTTATTCTCATAATTAACTGATTTACATAGCTGGTGTGTAGCATGAAAAAAAAATTGCACCCACGATCCCGTTCGAATCGCTTATTGGTCAACCAATTTCTCTTTATATTTAATCCGTCTACGACTGCTCATTCCAAACTGTTGAACCAATCTCCAAACTTGCTATTATGATTATGAGAAAGATTCTGCTGACGCTCCTGTTGCAGTGTTCCCTCTTCGCGCTGGCTTTCGCACAGAAAAAAGAAGTATCCGGCAAAGTGGCCGACGCTGCCACGGGCGAGCCACTGGTCGGCGTCAGCGTTTTGTCCAACAAAAGAGCCACCCCCGTGGTGACGGACCGCGAGGGTTCCTACCGAATCACAGTCGATGCCAATGCAACGACCCTCATCTTTTCTTATGTCGGGTATGGCACACAAACCATTGAGATCGGCGGCAAGGCGCAGATTGACGTGAAGCTGGTGCAGGCTGCCACGAATATGGATGAAGTGGTTGTCGTAGGGTACGGCACGCAGCGAAAGTCGCACCTGACAGGGGCCATCTCGAAGTACCAGAATGAAAAGCTCGACGAGGCGCCGGTATCGCGCCTCGACCAGGCGCTGCAGGGCCGCGTTGCGGGAGTGCAGATCCAGAACCTGACTTCCGAGGCCGGTGCCGATCCAAAGATCCGTGTGCGCGGGCAAAGCTCGATCAATGCCGGTTCCGACCCCCTCGTTGTCGTTGACGGCCACCCTGTGCCAGATGGCCTTGCGTTCGTAAACATGGCTGACGTACAGTCCGTGGAAGTACTGAAAGACGCGGCCTCGGCAGCCATCTACGGCTCGCGTGCGGCCAGCGGCGTGATCATCATCACAACGAAGAGCGGGAAAGCCGAGCGCCCCAAATACACGGTGAAACTCTCAAGCGGCGTGAAGTCCGCCTATGCCGTCTACCCAATGCTGACGAGCACACAATATGCAAACCTGCTGTTCTACGAAGCGTCGCTGCGGGCAAAGGATCCGAGCATCACAACGAACCCGAACCTGATCAATAACAACGAGCGGGCCGCATACGTGATTGAAAATACACTGCTGGGTGGCAACCCGACCGACTGGCAAATGCAGGCGCTTCGCAACGCCACCGTACGAAACGCACAGGTCAATGTTTCGGGAGGCAAGAAAGATGTGCGCTATTATATTTCCGGCGGGTACCAAAAGGACCAGGGCCTGATGTATCACAGCGAGTACGACAAATTCAATTTCCGCACGCGTCTCGATGCCGACCTGAGCAAGCGTGTGAAGGTCAGCTTCAACGTCAATCCGTCCTATATCCGCAGGGAGCAGCCCTCTGTAAACTTCATGGATTTCGTGCGGTTCTATTCCTTCCTGCCTGTGTATCATACAGACGCGACTGCCGCGTTCGTGAACCAGGCGGTCCAGGGCGCCAATGTCCGCGCCGGCGACTTCGCCCAAGCCCGTCACTTCAACGGGCGTGTCTATTCAGGAACCATGCCTGATGGCAGCCTGTGGACGACAAGCTCGAATTCCGATCCATTTTCGACCTCCAGCAATACGCCAAAGTCGATCATGGAGAATGCGACCGACAAAACGAATGAGTACCGTGTGCTGACGTCGGGTGACCTTGCGATCAACATTTTCAAAGGTCTCGATTTCAAAACCTCGGCCAGCGCATACGTTACGTATTCGAATCGGCTCCGGTTCGATAAGAAAGGAGCGCGCTCCGACGGCTCCAATAGCAAAGGCGTCTACAACGACCGTTCATTCATCGACCTGCTGTCAGAAAACACGCTGACGTACAACCGTACTTTTGGAGACCACTCTGTGAATCTACTTGGCGGCTTCACGACGCAACGCACCAATATCAAGAACAAGCAGGTGACGGCAACAGACTTCCCCAGCGACAACATCACAGCGCTCAATACAGCCCTGACGATCGACCAGTCGAAGGCGAACACGTATGACAATGCAAACACGATCGGACTCAACTCCGTGCTGGGCCGTCTCACATACAGCTTTAAGGAGCGCTACCTGTTGTCGGCAAGCTTCCGCCGCGACGGAAGCTCGTACTTCGCGCCGGGCAAGAAATGGGGTTCCTTCCCGGCCGTTTCGCTCGGATGGCTGGCGAGCCAGGAGAAGTTCATGAAGAACGTACCGGTCATCAGCAATCTGAAATTCCGAACAAGCTACGGGGTGACAGGGAACAACCGGATCGTTGACTTTGCCTACCTCGACCTTCTTTATGCAGCCAATTATCCGTTCGGCATCGCGGCGAACGGAACGTCCAATGCCGGCCAGGCGCCCTCACAGGATGTGCTCGCCAACCCAGACATCACATGGGAGCGGACATTTCAATACAATGCAGGGATGGATCTAGGCCTGTTTCGAAACAATGTGGCCCTTTCCCTCGACGTGTACCAGTCGCGCACCGAGAAGCTGCTCCTCAAACAGGCAGCGCTTGGCTTCAGCGGCAACACGCAGTTCTGGAACAATATCGGCAGCCTCCGCAACCGCGGTATCGAGCTTGAGCTGACCACCACCAATATCAAGCGAAAGGGATTCAAGTGGACGACGTCCGCGAATATCTCTCACAACGAGAACAAGATCCTCGACCTCGGCGGCCTTCCATTCCTCACAAGCGCGGGTGAGCGTGAGGACAATTACCGCAACATTGTTGGTGCACCGCTGGTGCAGTTCTATGGCTTCAAGACTGATGGGGTGTTCGTCTCACAGGCCCAGGCAGATTCTTTCAAGAACAATGGTTACACGTCGAACCTTTCCACCAGCTATTTCACAGCGGGTGGCCTTAAGCTCGTCGACATCAATAACGATAAGAAGATCGACCAGAACGACCGCGTCGTGATCGGCAACCCGTATCCAGACTTTACCTGGGGACTTTCGAATGCGGTCACGTTCGGTAACCTGGACCTAAGCTTTCTCTTCCAGGGGTCCCAGGGAGGCCAGCTTGTGAACGGAGACGCCGGCTATAATGAAACGAAGCGCACAGATAAGAACTATATCGCTGATCGGTGGATCAGCCCGATGTTCCCCGGCAACGGCAAGACGCCTTATTCAACCAATGGCGGCATCAGCTGGGTGGCCACGGACTATATGGTGGAGGATGCATCTTATTATACGCTTCGCGAGTTGCTTGTGGGTTACACACTGCCGACCAAGCTGACCAAAGCCGCCAGGCTGAATTCGGCGCGGCTCTATTTCTCCGCGCAAAACCTCTATTTCCATTTTGCAAACAGCTACAAAGGGATCAATCCCGAGGCCCGTATGACCTCCGGATCCTACAGCACGCCGCTGGTCGACGGCTACCAACGCGGTGGCTTCCCGATCCCGAAGACTTTCCTGTTTGGCATCGACATCAATTTCTAATCCCGACAAATCGTTCGTCATGAAACGTTTCCACATTATACTTCCGCTTCTTTCATTGCTGGCCTTTTCCTGCCGGAAGAATATCGACCAGGCGCCGCAGTCAAACCTGAGTACCGCCACGTTCTATAGTAATCTTGCAGAAATGAAAGCAGCGCTGGCCGGCTGCTACAACGGCCTGCAGGCGCCACTTATCAACGAATGGCGACTGACAGAGCTGCGCAGCGACAACACCAAGCAGGGTGTGACAGGCAGCACCAGTATCGACAACCAGGACATGAACGAGCTCGACATGTTTGCCATCAGCTCAACCCACCCGAACGTTCTTTCCTACTGGCTGTCGACGTACGCCAATGTCAGAAATGCGAACGTGCTGCTGCAAAAGCTCGGTGTCGTGTATGACGCCGCCGCCGGCACCACAGCTTTCAGGGATATGACACTGCCTGTCAGCGCTGCCGATCGCAAACAGGTTGCCGGTGAAGCGCTCTTCATCAGGGCGTATCATTATTTCAATCTTGTACGCCTGTATGGCGGCGTGTTCATCGTACATGAGCCGGTATCACCGAACCAGGCCCTTGTCATGACCCGTGCCTCAGTGGCTGAGACATACAAGTTCATCGAGGCCGACCTGCGCGCGGCCATTGCGTCTATGAACGGACTGACCTACACACAGCAGACGGCGACGGACCTGCTGAAAGCAGACGTTGGGCGCGCAACGACGTGGGCCGCCAAAGGCCTGCTTGCCAAAGTATACCTGACCCAGGGGAAAAAGGCCGAGGCGATTGCTCTACTGCTCGATGTAAAGAACAACAGCGGCTACAGCTTGCAGTCCTCCTATGCCAACGTCTTTTCAACGGTCACCGAAGTCAACTCTGAAATTCTTTTTACGATCCGGTACAAAGCAGGCGGTCTGGGTCTCGGCGCACCGTTCGCCAATTATTTCGCGCCGCTGAACAGCGGGTCGAACGTTGTTCTTGGAGACGGCAAAGGATGGAACTACCCCACAGCTGACATCGATACGACCACGAACGGGGACCCGCGCAAGCCGGTGCTCATGGGCTTCTACGCGGCAGGCAACCGCCTCTATGTAAAAAAATACCTGTCTACTGTTGCCATTGTCAATGACGCAGAAAACGACTGGCCTGTTTTGCGGTACGCAGATATCCTCCTCATGCTTGCCGAGGCGCAGGGCTATTCTCCTGAGAGTATCCAGCTGATCAACCAGGTACGGCAAAGAGCCGGCGCGCCGCTTCTTGATCCGACCGTTATCAATACAGTAGCGCTCTTCGAAAAAGCGCTGTCGAACGAGCGACGTATTGAGTTTGCCTTTGAGAACCAACGGTGGTTTGACCTCGTCCGTTTCAATACGACGCTGACAACGATCACTGCCGAGCAGACGATGAAAGACCATTTCGCCCGGGAATACTTTGCGCACTATCGCCTGTTCCCGGCACCCACGCCGACCCTCACGCAACTGCAGGACAATGTAACACATGACCATTTGCTGCTGCCCATCCCGCAACGTGAGATCGATACGAATACCGGCCTGGCGATCACCCAAAATCCCGGTTACTGATCGAACGTTTCCCGAAAGAAACCCGATATTACCTTTCTCAAAGAACCTGCGTAACCCGCAGGTTCTTTGATGTCAAATCAACCATGAACATGACACGACCCAACACACCGATCCGCATCACATTTCTACTGCTTGCTGTCTTCGGCTTAGAACACGCTCTTGCGCAGCGTCCGAACACGGCCCGAGCCATCAAGTCTGCGGAAGGACAGGTGCGCCTCCTGCTGCACGAATCATCGGTTGCAGCTGGCGGACGCGGTGACCTTGTGTCGCCGCGCTCCCTCGACGGCGGGAAGCTGAAGATGGTCAGCTCGCGCGACTGGACAAGCGGTTTTTTCCCTGGCGTTCTGTGGCTGCTTTATGAAGGCACCGGCAAGGAAGAATGGAAGCGCGCCGCGATCGAACATACGGTTGTTCTTGAGCGTGAAAAGAACAACGGCGATACACACGATATGGGCTTCAAGATCAACAACAGCTTCGGCAACGGCCTGCGCCTTGCGCATATGCCGGCCTATCAAGATGTGCTGATCCGCGCCGCCACCACATTGGCCGGTCGCTTCAACCCGATAGCCGGCGTGATCAAATCCTGGGATAACCGCAAGGAGTGGTCCTACCCGGTTATCATCGACAATATGATGAACCTGGAGCTTCTTTTTGAAGCCTGGAAGTTTTCAGGCGACAGCTCCTTTTACCGGGTTGCTGTATCCCATGCGCGCACGACGATGCGCAACCATTTCCGATCCGATTACAGCTCCTGGCATGTGCTCGATTACGACACGCTCACGGGCGCTGTTACCCAGCGATCCACTCACCAGGGGTACGCTGACGGTTCCGCCTGGGCGCGAGGACAGGCGTGGGGACTTTACGGTTTCACCATGTGCTTCCGCGAAACCGGAGACACGGCATTTCTTCGCCAGGCAGAGCACATTGCATCCTTCCTGCTGCACCACCCGCGCCTTCCGCCGGATGGTATTCCGTACTGGGATTTCGACGTACCCGGTCTGGAAGGAGAGCCACGCGACGCGTCTGCTGCGGCAGTTATGGCAAGCGCTCTCTACGAGCTCAGCAGCTATAGCACGGAGAAGAAGGCGTATCGAAAAGCGGCCGATCAGATCCTCCGGTCCCTGCTGCGGTCCTACCGATCGCCTGCCTGCGGGAACAAGGGATTTTTACTCATACACAGAACGGGCCATGTGCCGGCGAAGAGTGA
>JAQBNP010000068.1 GCA_028288515.1 Flaviaestuariibacter sp.
GAATTTTTTCAAATTAGACGTTTTTTATGTAAACGAATCAGGCGTCGCTTCGGCTGCCCGTTCCCGTGGAAATACGGTCGGTGCGACGCCCGCAGCAGGCATGTTTGTGCTAAATATAAAGATTCAACGCTAAAAAACAAGAGGCAGGCCGGGCCTCCTTCCCGCTGTACGTACATTCCTTACGCCGCACTAAGTACAGCAGGGTAGTCGTACTACGGTTGCGAACCCTTGTTAGAAGCGGAATTGAGCCCGGTTGGACAGGGTGTGATCCACGCGGAAGCGGAGCTCCTGCGAAGTTCCGGCAGTCCAACAATTGCATCGAACTGGCTGCCGGGGGCGGGGTAGCTGATCGTGAAGGGCATGCCTGGCAGCGGTGTCCCCGTTCGCTCTTTCCAGAGGGACAAAGAATCGTCGGGCAGCGCAACTGCAGCCATTCACTCATTTACCGCGCGGTGTTCCTGTGCCGTTTGACACATGGGCGTCTGCTGCCACCTTCTGCCCCCGCGGAAAGCTGGCCTGTTGCCAGGATCGCGGGAGAAGGAGCCGGACGTTGGCGGTCAGGGCAGTTTGAACGCCGAAACCCGGGATTGGCAGTCGCTGCCGCGGATGCAGATCCCGGTGACCGGATGGGCTGATCCGAGAGCAACCCAGTTGAAAATCTGCCATCCTCAACCCGCAATCGCATTATCTTTATCTCTCAGATAACTGCTTTCATGAAAAACATCATCGCCATCATTAACCAGGTGTTTGAGATCGAGAAGAAAACCGCTGCGGCGGGCACCGTCAACATCGGCCGACAGCTTGAGCGGATCCGCTCCGAGATCGAAGCGCTCGGCTATGCGTGGCACAACCCCCTCCATGAGAAATGGGATGAAACGCGCACCGACTGCGAGGCCAGTATTACCGGCACGCTGAAGGCGCGCATGCTCATCACCGACGTTATCAAACCCATTGTTCACCAGACAGGCACCGGCGGCAAGACCGTCGTTCAGAAGGCCGTAGTCATCGTATCCTGACCCTATGCAATTCGTTAATTTCGGTATCGACCTCGGCACCACAAACTCCCTGATCGCGCGCTTCAACGGCGGCTCGGTGGAGGTCTTCAAGAACCCGCTTGGCCATAAGGAAACACTGCCATCCGTGGTTGCCTTCCGCGGTGAGCGTACGCTTGTGGGCGACAAGGCCAAAGAATACATCACGAAGGACCCGGGCAATGTTTTTTCCGCGTTCAAGCGCAAGATGGGCACCACGGAGTCCTTCCTCGTTCCGTCCACGACGCAGTTCGTGTCGCCCGTATCCTTGTCTGCCACCGTGCTGAAAGAGCTGAAGCATTTTGTTCATACCGGCGAAGAAGTGTCTTCGGTCGTCATCACCATTCCCGCGTCTTTCGATACCGTCCAATCCAATGCCACCAAGAAGGCCGGCTATGAAGCCGGGTTCAAAGAGGTGTTGTTGTTGCAGGAGCCCATCGCTGCATCGCTTGCCTATTTCAATGAAAGCAAGCGCGAGCTCCCGGAGAAAGGATCCTGGCTCGTGTACGACCTCGGCGGCGGCACCTTCGACGTTGCCCTCGTGACCATCGTCAACGGCGAGCTGAAGGTGGTTGACCATGAAGGAAATAATTTCCTGGGGGGCGTCGATTTCGACACGGCCATCATTGACAGCATCGTCATCCCTGCCATTGCCGAACGAATGGGCGATCCGTCCATTGAGGAGCAGCTGCGCAACCGCAACGGCGCTCTCGAGAAGCTCTTCTACGTTTTGCTGTACAAGACGGAAGAAGCCAAAAAGGATCTTTCCATCAGCGACTCCACCGAGATCGAGTTCGAGCTGCCCGATGGCCGGGAGCTCGTGCTGACCATCACGCGTGACCAGCTGAATGACATCATCCGCGATCGGATCATCGGCACGACCGACCTCATTCACACCATCCTCAGGCGCAACAGCCTCTTGCCAGCCTCCATCGAGCAGGTCATCATGGTGGGCGGCTCTACCTATATTCCTTATGTCCGGCAGCTGGTAGCGGAGCGCACCGGTATCCCGCTCGCTTTCGACGCCGACCCGACGACCGCGATCGTAGAGGGCGCTGCCTATTATGCGGGGTCGAGGCTTCGGACGGCGACCGAGCCTGTGGAAGAAGGCCGTGCCTCCACGGTTGCCGCATTGCCGGGACGGTCGCTCAGGTCCGTTTTCCAAACCGTGAGCAGCGAAGAAGAAGAGCTTTATATGGCGATCCCGGAAGGAGATTTTACAGGGCTGTCCTTCCGCATCACCCGTGACGACGGTGGCTTCGACAGCGGCCTGAAGGCTGCCACGGCGCGCATCAGCGAGTTCCTGCCGCTGCTCAGGGGAACACTCAACCGCTTCCACATCCGCTTCTTTGATGCGACCGGCACCATCGTCCCCGTGGACACCGGCTCCATCGACATCATGCAGGGGAAGTTCAACGTCGCCGGACAACCATTGCCGAACGATATCTGCCTGGAGGTCGACGACCTCGAGAACAACAGCACACGCCTTCAGCCCATCTTCGAGCGAAACGACATCCTGCCCCTGAAGCGCACGGTCTATAAAGAGATGACGCGTACCATCGCCAAAGGCAGCAAGGATGTTCTCGTCATCAACGTCCTCGAGGGCAGTCGTCACAGCCGCCCGCACAGCAACCTCGTGATCGGCATGATCGAGATCAAGGGGGCCGATCTCGCTGCCGACCTTGTCAAAGGGTCCGATGTGGAAATACGGTTCGAGATGAGCGAGAGCCGCGACCTGACCATTGCCGCCTTTCTTGCGATGACCGAGCAGGAGTTCAAGAACGTCTTCAACACATCCGAGAAATATGTCAGCGTGAGCCGTCTCCGTGACGATATCAACAGCCTTGTCCGCGAGATGCGTCGCGAGCTCGAGGAGGAGAAGGGCCGCGACGAAGAGAACGAGTGGTTCCAGGAACTATACCAGTGCGTTCACGAAGCCGAGAAGCTACAGGCACGCCTTGCCAAAATGAAGGAAAGCGATGTCACCGACGCGCGTTACGAGATCAGCGAGCAGCGGCGCCGGCTCTCGGCCCGCTACGACGCTCTGGGCCAGGACCAGCGCATCATTACCCTGCAGGCCGACTATTTCAACGCAAAGGAATTCATCGACGAGAACCTGCCGTTCGTTGACGTCGACCGTGAAAAGGTGGCGCAGGAATACGACCGGATCATCCGCGACGAAGCGCAATACCTCAAAGTGAAAAGCCCGGCCATCCTGCGCGCCAAGATCGACGCCCTCGAAGGATTGAAGGGGCGCATCTATGCCAACACGCGCCATTACATTACCAATATATTCCTGCACGTGAACGGGATCGAAGCAAGCGCATATCCAAAGCCGTCTCTGGCGAAGACCCTGCAGAAGCAGGGAGAGAAGGCCATGGCCGAAGAGCGCTTCGACGAGCTCCGCACCGTGACGATCGCTCTCTACAACATGCTTTACGATGGTGGCCCCGAGGCGGAAAAGACAAGGATCAAAGGCACCGGGATCGGCTAAATAAGCTCTATGGAATACCGCTCACCCGTACGCCTCGTCAGCCATGCCTCGGAACCCATCGCCCCGTATTCTGCCCAGGCGATCTCGCGCACCCGCAAGAAGCTGCTCGCCGAGATCGCGTTGCATGGTAACGAGGTGACACTCGACGGGATCGCATACACGCGAAACGATGTCGTGTCGATCCTCGACGGCATCACCGACGAAATGGTATGGCGTCACCATTGCACCATCTACGCCAGCGCAGCCCTGCTGACCTTCCTGGAAAAGGGACTATTCGTTGGCAGTGGTTTCGAAGAAGCGAGCTACCTGCGCCACGACCCCCGCTTCTGCGCATTCGTGTCACCGTATTTCGGCGCGGCATTCCTGCGCGCCTCGGGGAACGCGCTGCGGGTGGATGATTTCGCGGGGTTGCGGCAGATGAACGGCTACACGGATTTCATCACGGATACAGACAGGCATGAAGCATTTGCCCGCATCCGGGTCCACTTCGAAGAGCTCCTCTACACGCTGCGCAACCTGAGCTGGGAAAAATTTCAGAAAGACGAATCGGTGATGCAGTTCCTGTGGGATGAAGATTGGATCGGCTTTCTCAATGAGCTCCCTGGCGACTTCGACATGACACGCGACGAGATCGTCACGCAGGTTCTCGCGATCGTTTTCCGCTTCCAGCGAAGGGCGACCTGGTACTACCTGCACTGCGTCACAGTACGGCTGCAGCGCATCGAAACAAGCCTGACCAACAAAGGAGAGGTGGACCGCTTCGAGGAAGCGCTGCGCAAGAACCTGCCGGCAGATCGGGGCGCTCCGAGCAGCGGCAGCGGGACCAGCTCCTGGCGCGGGGGCTGGTGGATGATCTGGGTCGTGCTGATGTTCCTGCGGATCGGCATGAAGGGATGTGACAGCAGCAGCCACTACTCCGGGGATGTCGATTTCAAATCGATCGCCATTGAGTCCGGTGAGCTCTCGAGGAAGCTGAATGAATCGAAAAACAAGGCCGCCTTCAAGGAGTTTCTTTCGGACCTGACGGTTGAGTCCGGTGTGACAAAGGCGAAAAAAATCCGCAATGGAGATCTGCCCTTTCCGACGTTCACCCTCTTTCCCCTCGAGCAGGGCCATGCGCAGGTAACGATCCGCAACCGGACCCCATACAACGCGCTCCTGTTTTGCTTTCCAAACGGCAACCTCTACGCCGATGGATTTACGGACCGCAAGCCCTTTGTGTACGCGGTGTTCATCAAGGCCGGCGGGTCCTATTCCATGCAAACGGAACCGGATGCGATCCGGCTGAACCTGATCTGGGGGCGCGACTGGCTTGCGCTGCCGGAGCCGGCCTATTTCCCGGTGCGCGAATATTTCAACCCCGACACACAAGGCTCTTTGCCCCACCGCAACAGTGAGGGGGGCGCCGAAGTGTCGACACTTCCGTTCACCGCTTTCTTCAGGAAGGTGCCCGGCAACGATTACTATATCCGGCACGACATCATCCTGTCTACCTCCCCGGCATACGGCCAGGACAACCGCATTCTCTACGGGCCCCCTGCTGCCGACGGGGCAACTCCCGGCGATCAAAAAGCGACACTTACGTTGGAGACGTCGGGGGATAGCGTGGTGGTGAGGTCGGCGGGTAGCCTGTTCGTTTCCGAAAGCAAGTGAGAGAGCGTTTCACGTAAGGAAGCCACGGGGCAAAAGGTTTGCTTTGTGTTGCTTCGCGCCTTCCCGCCTTGGCGGCGCAACTTGTCTTCACGTGCACGCTCCGGTCCTTACGGATGACGGTCCTGGAGCTCAGGCGGTCACTCGCTCTGCCCGGGAGGACAAGCAGCACTCAAACGACCCATTCACCATTCACCATTCACCACTCACCATTCACTCTCTCACCATTCCATCAATTCCCATGCGCTCTGGTACGCATCCCGCTCCTGTGCATACGCGATCAGGTCTGCATAGAAGGCATCGACTGAGAGCGTGGCGCTGTCGCCCACGATTACCAGCTTTTTTCGGGCGCGCGTCATGGCTACGTTCATGCGCCTCTGATCGGACAGGAAGCCGATGCGGCCTTCACTGTTGCTGCGCACCAGGCTGATAAAGACGGCGTCGCGCTCCTGCCCCTGGAAGCTGTCGATCGTATTGATGTCGGCCGCGCCGGCCAAAGACGGGTCGGCACGCACGGCTTCGCGCAGCACCTCAACCTGGTGCTTGTACGGGGAGATGATGGCAAGACTTGTTGGCTCATTCGAGGCAGATGCCTGCAGGGAGAGGATCAACCGTGAGACCTGCCGGATGAGGAAGGCGGCTTCTTCCGGGTTGCTCAGGCTTGTTCCCTCCCATTTTTCTTCGAACCCGCAGCCGGCCGTGTCGATGAAATGAAGCGGCGCTTCGCCCGCGAGAACGCGATTGGCGACCGACGGATGGGCCCGCAGCCGGCCCTTATAAAAGCGCTGCGAGGAAAAGCCTGCGATCACGTCATTCATCCGGTACTGCTCTTCCAGTAGAACTACGGCGGCCGGGTTTGTCGCAACTGCTTTTTCCAGCAGCGTTCGTCCGAGCTCGGGTGCGGCTTCAGCCGACTTGATCGTGGGCGGCAATTGGAGATGGTCGCCGGCAAGAATGACGCGGTCGGCCTTGAGGATGGGGATCCAGCAGGCCGGCTCGAGCGCCTGCCCCGCTTCGTCGATGACAACGGTCTTATAGGTGCGCGACCGAATGGAGTAGTGGTTGGCGCCGACAAGCGTTGCCGTAATGACATCGGCGCGGGACAGGATATCGTCGGTGATATAGTCCTCGATCCTGTCCACCTCTTTTGCGATGGCGCGCGCCTCGTCGAAGAGGGCTTTGCGCTGCTCGCGCTCGGCCGGTCCAAAGCTTCGCTTGTACTGGTGTGCCATGTCGCGGTATTCGGTTGCCTGCTTTTTAAGTCGCTTGATGTCCTTGAGCCGCGGGTGGCCGCTCATGCGCCGGTCGAGCGTGAGTGCGAGCTGGCCTTCCGATACGCGCGCCGGGTTGCCCACGCGAACGACGTTCATGCCGACGGACGCGAGCTTCTCGCTCACCAGGTCGACGGCCGCATTGCTTGGCGCCACAACGAGAACGGTGGCCTCATCCTGCTTCCTGAGCGCACGGATGGCCGCAACAAGGGTCGTCGTTTTGCCTGTGCCGGGAGGACCGTGTACGATCGCCAGGTCCTGGGCGGAGAGAATGAGCATCAGGGCGTCGACTTGCTTTTCATTGAGATCCCGATTGCCCGGGAGTTCCTGCGGCGGGTGAAACGAAGGGGGCTCGACGCCGGTCAGTACGCGGATGAGGCGGCCGTCTTTTCCTTCGGCACGTGATGCGGCAAGTGCCAGCGCTTTCTCCATTTCGGAATAGCTGTTCTCGTCGAAGATGGCTTCGACACCGAGTTTCCCGTTCCGGGACCACTCGGGCAGCTCATCGGTCCGCAGCGAGATCCTGAGGCGATCACCGCCCACGTGGGTGAGTGTGCCTTCAATGCGGTCAGTCATTGCATCGTGATTGGAGAAGAGGGCAACGGTGGAGCCAAACCGAAAATTATGGAGGATGTCCTGGTGTGTCGTTCGCTCCACTTCGATCGTGAGGTAGTCGCCATGGCCAAGTTCCGTGTCGCGGATGGCGATGGGGTACCAGGCGGTGCCTGCGGTCCGGCGCTCGGCGAGTGGGAGGCGCACCAGGTCCTGCTCGAAGGAGAGCCTGTCTGCTTTTTTCTCGAGGCGAAGAAGCTCCTGCAGCCTCTTGAAATAATCCATGGGGGCAAAGGTAGCCGGCGTAGACGTTTACACGGCAAGCCGCCTGGGGGCCTGGTTCAGCGCACTTCCAGCGCAGCGAACATATCGCGGGCGAGGTCGATCTCCAGGGTTGTAAAATGGCCTGAGATATTCCGGGTCTGCCGGTTGATCTCCAGGTCCGTCCGGTTGAGGTTGATCTCGAAATCGATCAACTCCACGAGGGTGCGAAAATGAAGGGTCTTCCGCTGGCCAATGGCTTGCGTAGATAAGCGTTGCATAGGCCGGGCGGTTAACGTGAGCGCGTTGGCATCGGTTTATAAAGCGGCACGGGAACGAGTTGCGGTGTGCGGGCAGCGCGCTGCTGGAACCAGCGGCGGAGGAGTGTCAGGGTCTTTTTCATGGAGGTTAGGTTATCATGAATTGTCATGCAAAACCGTGCCGGTTTCCGCTACGGCAGGGCTGGCGCGGGTTTCGGGCCGTGACGGGGTCAAAAACAGTGGCGCCTGCCCATCCTGTACCTTCGCCGCTCAACTGATCAATCATGAAGCTTGAAGAGATCATCGCGGAGCGCAGTGGCCAGGCATGTGAGCTGTGTCGCGCTAGGGTCGACCTGCAACTGTTCGACGTGGGCCCACAGTCAAAGCAAAGCGCCGACAACACGATCCTTCTTTGTGGGAAATGCCGCGCGCAGATCGAGAAGCGTGAAGAGCCAGACAGCGCCCACTGGAAAGTCCTTGCAGAAACCATGTGGAGCGAGGTTCCCGGCGTGCAGGTGATGGCCTGGCGGATGCTCAATCGCCTTCGCCAGGAAAGCTGGGCGGCCGACAGTCTCGACCTTCTTTACCTCGACGACGATACGCTCGCCTGGGCGAAGGCAACCGGTGACCACGAAGGCGATGCCGGCGTTGTGCTGCACCGTGATGCGTACGGTGTTGTGCTGCAGGCGGGCGATACGGTTGTGCTCACAAAATCACTCGACGTAAAAGGAACATCGTTCAGCGCGCGTCTGGGCACCGTTGTCCGCCACATCCGCCTGGTGCCGGACAATACGGACCAGATCGAGGGAAAGATCGAGGGGCAGCAGATCGTGATCCTGACCAGGTACGTGCGGAGGCAGGCGTGATCCGAACAGGTATGAAAAAAGGCACGCGATCGATGCGTGCCTTTTTCGTGACTGCTAGATGCTGTTGCCCTGCTTCTTCGTCGTGTTGCGGTCTGCCCCGTGCGACTCATCTTTCGTGTGCTTGCCTGTGTCCTGCGTGCTGACGCTTCGAGCGCCCTGATGCCCGGCTTGCTGGCTTTCCCCTTTGTTGCGTGTCGTCGAGTTGTCGTTGCCACGGCTGCCACTGTGGTCCTTGTTGCTGTTGCTCATGATCGTTGAATTTTTAGAATGAAAGAATACTGGGAACCCGAAAAGATGATGCCAATGGGGGAAGTGAATAGTCAATAGTGAATAGTGAATGGTGAATGGTGAGTGGTGAGAAGTGAATAGTCAATAGTCAATAGTGAATAGTGAATGGTGAATAGTGAATGGTGAATGGGAGTGGTGAGGCGTGAGAGCGAGCGGTGAGCGGGAACGCGGATCAGATAATCATAGCTCCCTCATTGTGCGTCTTGGCGCCATTCGTGGCCTGGTGGTTCCCCGGCTGTTCAATCTAAAATCCTATCTCGATCCAAAGGATAGCCTGTCCAACCCGCATGGTCAAAAATCCGCAATCGGCAATCCGCAATCGGCGGTGCATACAGGTGCTGCATGCCTCGCGCCGCGTGGTTTTTTGCGCCGCAGAGCTGGGAAGGGCACGGAATTGGTAGCACTGATCGTTCTATGGAACAGCGAGACGATCTTACGAACGATCCCATGCAGGGGCAGGTGCCCCCGACGGATCCAGATGGTACCAGGGTCATCCCGGTCATCGAAGAGTTCATGACGGTCGACAAGGAAATGGTCGAGACCGCCAAAGTCTACATCACCAAGCGATCGGATGTGAAAGACGCTACGGTTAACATCCCGTTGGTGCGGGAAGGGTACACGATCGAGCGCCGCCCGGTCAAAAGCAAGGTGTATGAAAAAGCGCCGCCCACACGCTACGAGGGCGAGAACATCATCATCCCCGTTGTACAGGAGGTCCTCGTGATCGAGAAGCGGTACGAGGTGATCGAGGAGGTCCACGTCATCAAGACGCGCACCGAGACGCCGCATATCCAGCAGGTGCCTCTCATGAAAGAAGAGGTCATCGTGGAGCGCGTTCCGATCGAGCGGGGGCAAAGCAACCTATAATTTTTTTTCACTTTAAATAGAAGTAGTATGGCACAAACAGTGGTAGGTCTCTTCGAGCGCCGTGAGGCAGCTGAACGGGCAGTGGAACGTTTAATGGGAAAAGGCATCGGCCGCGACCAGGTGGATCTTTCCGGCGGTCACATCGAGCAGACAACAAAAGATGTTGGCAATGACCGCGGCAGCGACCGCGATAATGGTTCCGGCGGTGTGCAGGGATTCTTCAACTCCCTGTTCGGCGTCGACTCGGACGATGCCAAGCGTTACTCAACAGTCGCCAGCAGCAAGCGTTGCTCGATCGTTACCGTACATGCACGGTCGCACGACCAGGCAGAGGACGCCGCCGATATTCTTGATGACTGCGGCGCACTTGACGTCAGTGAAAACGCCCGCGAGGTGGGCGGGTCAGCACGCGCAAATGTATCCGCGTCCACACAGGGTCCGGACCGTGACGTGACCGGCCGCAGGGAAACAACGATCCCCCGCGTCGAGGAGCACCTGGAAGTCGGCAAGCGAACCGAGGAGCGTGGCGCCGTGCGTGTACGCAGCCGCATCGTGGAGAAGCCAGTAGAAGAGCATGTGCGCCTGCGAGAAGAGCATGTGCACGTTGAGCGACAGGCCGTGAACCGACCTGTCTCCGATGCCGAGCGCGCCAACCTGCGCAGCCATGATATCGAGCTGACGGAGCGCGCAGAAGTACCCGTGGTCAGCAAGGAAGCGCGTGTTGTGGAAGAGGTTCGCGTCAGCAAGGAAGCGACCGAGCGCGACCAGACAATCAGGGACACGGTGCGCCATACCGAGGTGGATGTGGACCGCACCAACGAAGCACGCCGCGACACCCAATCAGGCAACTCTACCAATGAGCGCCTGTAGTGGATGGCCTGAAAATTGAAGATCGACGAGTATTCATCAAAACCAAATGAACATGAAAAAAGTAACAAAGATCCTGAGCATGGCAGCACTGGGATCCTGCCTGTTCTTCACAACACCTGTGGCAGCACAGACAGGCGACGGCTCGTCAACGACAACGACGACCACCCGTGCAGACAACGATGACGACGATAACGACAACGGTAAGATCGGCCTCGCCGGCCTCCTGGGCCTCCTGGGCCTTCTCGGCCTGCGGAAACGCGACGACCGGGCACATGTTACGACAGTCCGCCGGGACTGATCATGTTCCTACTGATAAAAAAAGGCCCGCGACGAGCGGGCCTTTTTTTGTACCGGTCCGTGAGAGTTGAACCGGGGCGGATTGCAGATTGCGGATTGTAGATTTTTGATGAGCTGCTATGATGCATGCTGGGTTATTTGCTTGCATCGGTCGTCTTGAGACGATGGATCAGTGCATTCAGAACGCAGCCGCTTCTCAATGGGGATGTCGACTTATCATAAGGATGCTTCGGAATCCAATCGTTGGGTTTGCCGCGCGTGAGAATTGCCGCACCTTTGCCATCTTGGAAGAAAGAAAAGCACCCGATCCCACAGCGCCCGTTGTCACGTCGCAACTCAAGCGGACGAGGCTCTCTGTCGCCCTGTTCTATTTCGGGCAGGGCATTGCCTTCGCGTCGTGGGCAAGCCGCATCCCCGATATCAAGCGATCCCTGCACCTCAACGACGCCGTACTGGGGTCCGTCCTTCTCGCGCTCCCGCTTGGCCAGCTGTGTACGATGCCGGTGTCGGGTCGCCTCGTGACCCGTTTCGGAAGCAAGCGCATCCTGACGATCGCGGCGCCGCTGTACGTGCTGGCCATGAGCAATCTCGGTCTCGCGACAAAGCCCTGGCAGCTCGCCGTTTTCCTCTTCTTTTTTGGAGTCGCCGGCAACCTCTGCAATATCTCCGTGAACACGCAGGGTGTGGAAGCGGAAAAGCTGTACCCGCACCCGATCATGACATCCTTCCACGGCGCGTGGAGCCTGGCAGGCTTTGTTGGCGCGCTCATCGGGTTTGTTATGATCCGGTTCGGCGTGCCGCCCTACCCCCACTTTGTCGTGATCGTACTGCTCCTGTGGACGAATGTGCTGCTCAACCACAAGTGGCTTGTGCCGGGCGTATCGCTGCGGGCCGAGAAGAAGCGCGGGTTCCGACCCGACAGTGCGTTGATGAAGCTTGGACTTGTGGGGTTCTGCAGCATGGCCACCGAAGGAGCGATGTTCGACTGGAGCGGTGTTTATTTCCGCGACATCGTCGGGGCGCCCAACGAGCTCGTGGTCGTGGGCTATGCATCGTTCATGATCATGATGGCAACGGGCCGCTTCCTGGGTGATCGTGTGATCGCGCGCGTGGGGCGCACGCAAACCGTTCGTGTGAGTGGACTTGTCATCTCAAGCGGGATGGCCATCGCCGTTCTTTTTCCGTATCTCGCCACGGCCACACTGGGCTTCATGCTGGTGGGCGTCGGCGTTTCGAGCGTGGTGCCGACATTATACGGCGTAGCAGGGCGCCATGAGCGCATTCCGCCCGGCATCGCGCTGGCAACGGTTTCCAGTGTCAGCTACCTGGGCTTCCTGATGGGGCCTCCGCTGATCGGCTATATCTCGGCGCTGTCGAGCCTGCGCTATTCGTATGCGGTCATTGGGTGCTTCGGGATCCTGATCACGGCGCTGGCGGCGCGGGTGGTGAAGTGAGGGGAGTTGGTTGGAACCACGAAGGCACGAAGAGCGCAAAGAAGCACGAAGGGGATTGACGATCTTAGATTTACGATTCGCTCGCTTTGAACCACGAAGGCACGAAGAGCGCGAAGGGGCACAAAGGGGATTCCTTTGCTGTTCCTTTTTTTTGCGTGAAAGGCTGTTTGAAAATCAGGAATCAGCAATCCTGGCTTTTGGCTTTTGAAATCCTGCGGTCTTCATTCCTGCAATCCCTTCCCCTCCAGGATCGCGGGGATGCTTTTCTCGATCCGTGCCACGCGCGTCTTCGATTGCCTGGCGGATGAGAAGAACAGGTTGTAGGCCCGCTGCCGGCCGGGTGTCAGCGCTTCGAATGCAGCTTTTACCCTGGGTTTTTTTGCCAGGATCTCTTTGAACTCCTCGGGGTATTCGAGCTCCGTGTGCTTGATAAAGGTGACGGCGCGGCCGGAGCGCTCCACGTCGATGGCTTCATAGAGGTAGGCCCTGATGGTGGCCTTGCGGGAGATGACCTCCGCTCTGCCTGTGAAGCGCAGCTGCCGTGCGGACTGCACGTTCTTTGTTTGCTGGACGAGGATGCCGTCCGTGTCGGGCAGCAAGGCGCCTTTGAAGAACAGCAGCGCGCAGTACTCCTTGAACACGTGGATGAGGACGATGTTGCGGTTGTCCATTGTGTAGCAGGGGCAGCCCCATTTCAGCTCTTCGGTGAGGCCGGAGTCGAGCACGATGGTGCGGAGGAGGGCGATCTCCTGCTGCCAGGTGCCTTCTTTGGCGAAGTAAAAGTCCACCTTGGGATTGGTGCCGCTTGCGGGCAGTGCCTTCTTGCTCATGGTTGGTCGGTTTTCGATTCTGAAAATACGGAAGTTATGGTTGGCGGGGTGTTGAACCACGAAGGCTTTTTTGAACCACGAAGCCACGAAGAGCGCGAAGGGGCACAAAGAGGGATTGACGATTTTAGATTTTAGATTTTTGGAGAGCCTGCAACTTCGGACTGTCATCCCGAGCGCGAAGCGAGGGAACCCATGCACCTCCAGGCTGTCATCCCGAGCCCCGCGAGGGAGCCCATGCACCTGAAGACTGCCCGTCATGGCGAGGAACGAAGCCATCTGCTGCACCTGCGGAGGGTTGGCCGCAAAGGCGGGAAGGCGGGAAGGGGCACAAAGGAAGAGCCGGGGTGGGGGCATCTTCTTCCTTTTTCCCACAAAAAGCACGCAGTAACTATGGGTCTACCACGGGTGAACTATGGGTCTACTATGAGTCAACTATGAGTGAGGTATGAGTCAACTACGACTGAAATACGACTGACATACGAATGAAATACGAAT
>JAQBNP010000029.1 GCA_028288515.1 Flaviaestuariibacter sp.
TTGTGTTCCGCAGCACAGGTGCGAAACCCGTACCGGAATGGGGCGGTAACGGGCAGATTAACAGGGGGTTAGGGTAATGAATGTTAATGGGGAGGGAGTGGTGAGTGGTGAGTGGTGAGTGGTGAATAGTGAATAGTGAATGGCGAATGGTGAATGGTGAATGAGGTCGTTTTGGAGGGGTCAACCCGGGCGCCTCGCGAGGGAGCCCTGCACACCTAGGCTGTCATCCCGCAGGAACCCGAAACGGGGGCGTGAAGACAATTTGGGGCACTACCAAGGCGCCTTGCGTGAATGGCTGTTCACAATCTAAAATCGTCAATCGAAAATCTAAAATGCCTTCTCCTTTGCCTCTTTGCGCCCTTTGCGTTTAGTGGCTGTTCAATCTACACTCTAAAATTCTCATGCTTCAATGGGCCACAAAAAAAGCCCCGGGAAACCGGGGCTTTTTTTATTCAGTGTTATCCTTATGGGAAGATGCCGAGCTCGGCATAGGACGTGCCCACCTTGTTGATCGCCACAACGAACGCGGCTGTCCGCATGTCGGGGATCTGTGGGTTGGCGCGCCATTCATCCATGATCTCACGGGTGGCCGTGATCATCGTCTCCTCAAGGCCGCTGTACACGAGGTCCACTTCATCCGGTCCGTGCATGATGAACTGGCGCTCACGGTCGCTCACGCTCTTGTTCGTCAGCTCCTCGATCTGGCCGAGGATATGATGGTTCATGTTTTCCGTGAAGCGCTTCTCCATGCGGCCGTAGCGCACATGGCTCAGGTTCTTCAGCCATTCGAAATAGGAAACGGTCACACCGCCTGCATTGAGGTACATGTCCGGAACAACGAGGGTGCCTTTCGTGATGAAGATCTCGTCAGCTTCGGGAGTGAGGGGACCGTTGGCGCCTTCGCCGATCACGCGTGCCTTGATGCGCGGGGCATTCTCGGCATTGATCACGTTCTCGAGGGCTGCCGGGATGAGGATATCGCAATCGTATTCCAGTGCGTCGGTATTCTTTGCGAAATTGGTGGCACCGGGGAAGTTCAGGATCGATCCCGTAGACTTGCGGTGAGCAAAGACCGCGTTGACGTCGAGGCCGGTATCGCTGTAGATGGAGCCTTCATATTCGGCCAGCGCAACGATGATGGCGCCTGCTTCCTGGAAGTATTTGGCGGCGTGGAAGCCCACGTTGCCGAGACCCTGTACGATGATGCGCTTGCCCGCGATGCCTGTTGTCAGGCCCAGCTTTTCCATGACATCGGCCATGGAGCAAACCTCGCGGATGCCGTAGAAGATGCCGAGACCGGTTGCTTCGGTACGTCCGCGCACGCCACCCTGTGTGACCGGCTTACCCGTCACACAGCCGGCAGCATCGATCTCGCCGGGGCGCAGGCTTTGATACGTATCAACGATCCAGGCCATTTCGCGCGAGCCGGTGCCGTAGTCAGGCGCAGGCACGTCTGTGCCGGGTCCGATGAAATTCTTCTTCACCAGTTCCGCCGTGTAGCGGCGGGTGATCTTTTCGAGCTCGTAGACGGAGTATTTTTTGGGAGAGATCTTGATGCCGCCTTTGCCGCCGCCGAACGGTACGTTCACGATCGCGCATTTGTAGGTCATCAGGGCAGCGAGGGCCATCACTTCATCCTGGTTCACTTCTGCCGCGAAGCGGATGCCGCCTTTGCAGGGCGTCTTGTGGTGCGAATGCTGGACACGGTAGGCTTCGATCACCTCGATGCGCCCGTCGTCCATTCGTACCGGGAACCGCATCTGGTACACCGAGTTGCACTCTTTGATCTGTTCGAGGACGCCCGGGTCCCATTTGGTAAAGTTCGCAGCCCTGTCAAAGCTTTTTACAACGCTTTGAAAGAAGCTGTATTCAGAATTCATAGACATAAGCGATCGTTTATTTAAGATTGTTTTTCCAGTTTCGAGATCTTCCTGTCCAGGCGTACGAGGTACAGAATGATGCCTGCAAAGATGGTCAAGATAACGGCTACGACCACATAAATTTTTCCATTGGCGCGCAGGGCGTCGGCCATCTCAGGTTCGCCCGGCCGGTTCTGTGCGAGCGCAAAAATGGAAAGCATCAGGAAGCAGGCAGAGAGCAGTGATTTTCTCATTGCGGTTGGGTTGTAGGCTGTTGAAGAAGTGTGTCGATGGGCTCGCCGAGAAGCGCTTTCTGCTTCAGCCGCTGCAGCCGCACTTTGAGGGTCGCGATCCAGACGCCCAGGAGCGTCCAGCCGATCACGGCCGGGTAGAAAACGAGTCGCATGCGGGCGTCGACATCCTTTGGGTTCAGGGCGGGGTTGCCCTGGCCGCCGGGGTGGAGGCTCTCGAGGAGGCGCGGCACAACCCAGATGGACGGAAAGAGGAAGGCAAAGGCGAAAATATTATAGACCGCGCTGATGCGGGCCTTCTTGTCGATATCGGGAATGGAATCGCGCAGCACGAGATACGCCGCGTAAATGAGCAGGGCGATGGCGGCCCCGATCAGCTTCGGCTCACGGGCGATCGCACCGAACGAAGCGGCCGCCGGGCTGTTCGGGTCGGCCCAGGTATAAGAGGCCCAGATGGCGCCGGTGCTGTAGCCCAGGACGCCGAAGACCATGCCCACGGCGGCGTATTGCCGCGACAGGATGTCGAAGCGCAGATCGCTCGTGCGCAGGTAGCGGACGGCATGCACAACGGAGATGATGAAAAGGATCATCATGCTGAACCACATGCTCACATGGAAATAAAGATTGCGGATGGTTTCATTGAGGATGTTGAGGCGGGGCACTTCGAAGACAGGTGCGTTGTACACGTTGAGGCCCGCGGTCAGGGCGTACACCACCAGCACGACGCCGAGTATTTTCCACCAACTTTTATTCATAAGCGTTCGCAGCCAAAGCTGCCCTTTGAGGAATGGCGCAAAATTAAGGGAAAGATGAGGAGGGGAGCGATTCAGGATTTCCAATTCCCGGGCTGCGCAGAGTCGTTTCCTGTTTCTGCCGGTCCATCATCCAGGCAACCACGAACCGGCCCCCCTTGCTGGAGTCGGCCGCACCTGGCGAAGCCGGAATCAGCAATCATGAATTCCTTTCTAATCCTTCCACAGGAACGGGAACAGGATCGAGGCCAGCAGGATGACGAGCACGTCCATCGCGAGCAGCATCAGCACGGGCGTGAGCGGGATCGTCCCCACGGACGTGAACGCCGCGGCGCTGATCCGCATCAGCATGATCAGCTGCGGAATGATGATGGGGAAGCCAAGGATGGCCATGATCGCCGCATTCTGCTGGGCCTTTGCAGCAATGGCGGCCAGGAAGGTGAAGACGAGACTGAGACTGCCGCCACCCAGCAGAACGATCCCGAGAAAGGGCAGGGCCTTGATGACGGGGTTGCCGAGAAAAAGCGAGAAGAGGCCATAGCTGACAGTCCCCATCAGCAGCATCAGCAGCCCGTTGAACAGCAGCTTGGCAAACACGAAATGCTGGGGGCTTACCAGCGTCTGGAAATAGAGCATGCGGCCCCGCGGTTCCTGCAGGAAGCTTTTTGCGACGGCGTTGATGCAGATGAACAGCTGCACGACCCAGAACAGCCCATTCCACACGCGGCTGTCCGGCTCCTCCACCGCCATATACATCACGAAGATCGTCGCGCTGATATACAGCAGGATGCCATAGAAGCTGTACTGTTGGCGCACCTCCAGCAGCAGGTCCTTGCGGAAAAGGGTTGATATGTTCTTCAGTGCTGCCAAAAAAA
>JAQBNP010000121.1 GCA_028288515.1 Flaviaestuariibacter sp.
TTCTCGGTCTTGAGATGGTCGACGATCCCTTTGAAATACGGCTTTTTGAATTCGTCGGCGAGCACGTTCTTCCAGCTGGCCTCCATTTTCACTTGCATACCTGTCCCAAATTTGAGGCAAGATAACGAGAAAAGGAGTGGAGGCGGTGGATCGCCACAGCCACCAAAGAGTCCTGCTGAGCGATAACCTGCCCGCAGTTGCGCACTGCAGGAGAAACGGGCCACCAGCCAGGAAATGACAGAGGCCGGAACATGTCCGGCCTCTGGTCAAGTAGATGAAATCCTTACTGGCGTGTGATCTTGTCGAGGTTGACACGCGTGTAGTTCGGCGACTTCCCAATCACCATATACATATCGCCGGCGGCGATCGATGATGTGACGTCGGTAATGAAAGGCATATTGATTGCGATGCCACCATTCACGGCGTTTGTGAACGTGTACGAATTATTGGTCAGCTCGCCCTTGGTGACGATCAGCATGGTGCGCGGGCTCTTTCCACCAATGAGAAACTTCACGGTATCGGGAGCGGCCGCGAGACCAGTCCAATTCACCGAGCCTGTCAGCTGGCCATACTGGCCGCCGCCATCAAAGGTCAGATTGTGTGTGAGCTTGAGGCTGGTGGTGACATTGGCAGGTGGCGCCGTGGATTCAACCTTATATGTTTCCGGTATTGGGGCTTTCGCTTCTTTTTTGCAGGAGGAAAAAATGCTCAGCATAGCGGCAGAAGCAAGGGCAGCAAACAGCAATGACTTTCTCATGATGATAAATTAGGTTTGGACGTACCTGTTTTCGGTACGCGGCAAAGTAACTGAATTCTTTGATTCAACGGCGATTCCGGACGCAAAAGCTCCGCGTACCCGTTGAAATTTAGCCGTAAGCGCGTCAGTAGGCCCTGCCAAAGGCTTGCTTTCACCTGCAGCCAGTTTCCCTTGTTTTAACAAAATGCCCACTTCTGGCTCAATCCATTGAACAGAACGCTCCGTATGTCTCTCACTGTCCGGCCAACCCCGTAAAACATCAATATGACCAAGCAGTTTACGATCCACAACCTGGAGAAGCTCGCCGGCATCAAAGCACACACGATCCGAATCTGGGAGCGCCGCTACAAAGTGTTTGAGCCGCCGCGCGACCAGACGAACAAGCGCATTTATGACCTGGGACATTTGCAAAAGCTTCTTCACCTGGCACTCCTGACGCGCAATGGCAACCGTATCTCCCGCATCGCGGTTCTCGACCCCGAAGCTCTTGCTTTCCGGGTTCGCTCCGTCGCCGACCCGGCGGCCTGCCGCGAAGCAGGTGTCAACGACCTCATCCTGGCAGGTTGTGTTGCCGACACGGAAGCTTTTGAATCGATCCTGACAACCTGTGTAGCGGCATGGGGGATCAACTCAACGATCCGCGACGTCATCGTTCCTTACATGGACAGGACGGGTCTTCTTTTTTATACCGGGACGGGCGGGGCCATCCATTTCGCTGTCACCGCTCTCAGGAAAAAACTGATCGGTGGCATCGAGACGGTTTCGCCAGCGGGAGGCATGCGAAAGACAGCACTCCTGTTCCTGCCGAAAGGCGAGCATTTTGACCTGATTCTTTTGTACACAGCCTTCAAGCTGCAAACGGACGGCCTTCGCGTGCTGTACCTGGGAACGAATGTGCCTGAAGAAAGCTTGCACGAGGTGATCCTGCAGAAGAAGCCTGACTATCTATACACATACCGGCATCCGCGACAAAAAGCTGCGCGTCCATATGTGCTCCCCCTTGTTGGCAAGGGTGATACCATTCCAGACTATGTTGTCGTCCATGCCCACGAAAAAATGATTCCCGAAACGGACGGACGCCGCATGGTGCATTACCGCGACATCTGAGCGAGCCCGTGAAAGTGAGGCTCCGCGCGGCGTCCGGTGCAGGAACGGTGGCTAACGGCCTGGTGTGCACAACAGACGGTTGTTGTTCCGCACGTCTTATCTTTCCACCATGAAACTGGTTCGGTTCAGACAAGGTCATGTCATTCGTCCCGGTATTTTTGCAGAGAACCGCTATTACGATGTATCGGCATTCGGCGAAGATTATTCGGAAGAATTCTTTGCCAGCGATGGCATCAACCGCCTCCGCTCGTTTATCGATGCGGAGCGCGAAGCGCTTCCGGAAATGATGGGAACACCCGCCCTCGATGTTCCCTTTTGCCGTCCTTCCAAGATCGTTTGCATTGGGTTGAATTATGCCGATCATGCCCGCGAAACCGGCGCCACCCCGCCCACGGAGCCGGTCATCTTCCTTAAGTCCACCACCTCACTAACGGGACCGAACGACCCCATCATCATTCCGCGCGGAGCTCAAAAAACGGACTGGGAAGTAGAGCTGGCCGTCGTGATCGCGCGGCGGGCGAGCTACGTGTCTGAAGACGAAGCGCTCTCTTTTGTGGCGGGTTATTGCCTTCACAACGACATCAGTGAGCGTGAATTCCAGCTGGAGCGCGGCGGCACCTGGGACAAAGGAAAAGGATGCGACAGCTTCGCGCCGATGGGACCCTTCCTGGTTACGCCCGACGAGATCGCCGACATTGACAAGTTGCGGCTCTGGCTTCGCGTCAATGGTGTGAAGCGGCAGAACGGAAACACCGCTGACATGATCTTCAAGATCCCGCACCTGATCTCCTATGTCAGCAGCTTCATGACGCTGTTACCCGGCGATGTGATCTCGACCGGAACGCCCGCGGGTGTCGGGCTTGGCATGAGGGAGCCTGTGTATCTCAGGGCCGGCGATGTCGTTGAGCTCGGCATCGACGGGCTCGGCAGCGCACGGCAGGAAGTCGTTGCGCGTGGTCACAATGCCTGATCATTTACGGTTGTTGTTCCACGATCATGCAGGCAGTGTGAACGTGAAGACCGACCCCTCACCGAGTATCGAGCTTGCCGATATCGTTCCGCCGTGATTCTCAACGATCTTGCGACAGATGGCGAGCCCAACGCCGGAGCCCTCATACGCCGACCTGTCGTGCATGCGCTTGAACAAGCCGAACACCTTGTCGCCGCCGGGGTCATTGAAGCCGATTCCGTTATCCGCCACGCTGATCTCCAGGTAGGTGTGAGCGGTTTCCAGCACCGTAAGCCCCGGCAGCCCGTTGACATATCGGTGCGTGATCCGGATCACAGGGGGGACGTCCCTTCGTGCAAACTTCAACGCATTCGACAAAAGGTTCTGGAAGAGCTGCTGCATCTGGAATGGCACAACATCAGCCTCCGGAAGCGGGTCACCCGTGATGGTCGCACCAGCCTCCCGGATGCGGAATTCAAGGTTTGAGAGTGCCTCGTCCAGCGCTGCCTGGAGCGGGTATCGCTCCGGGCTGATCTGGGAGGTAAGGGAGGAGTAAGAGAGGATGCCCTCGATGAGCTGCTGCATGCGTCGCGCGGCATCGTTGATCTTTTCGAAGTTGATCTTGGTCTTGTCCGTCAGGTGATCCCAATCCGTGCTGAGGATGATGTTCGAGAACATGCCGATCTTGCGCAGCGGCTCTTTGAGATCGTGACTGGCCACATACGCGAACTCCTGCAGGTAGGCGTTGGACTGCTCAAGGTCGCGCGACTTTTGTGTCAGGATCTCTTCGGCGCGCTTTCGCTCGGTGATGTCCTGGATCGTTCCGATCAGTGTGGCGGGACGTCCATCTTCAGTATAGGAGACCCGCCCGTTCGATTCGATGACTTTCATAGCGTCCTTCCCGATATACCGAAACTCCGCATGATAGATCCCTGAGCGGAAACTCTCATTGATGGCCTCGCGAAGCTGGTCGCGGTCCTGCGGGTGCACGCGCTCCATCATCTGGGCGAGGGTTTGCCGGTGGGTGGTTTCGAAGATCTTGCGAAGCTCGGGTGAGCTTTCCGAGTGGTCATTGATGATGTCCCACTCGAAGCTGCCGGTGCGGCCGATCGCCTGTGCTTCGAGGAGTTGGCTCTCGCGCTTTTGCAGGGCAAGGCTGGTCAGCTTCTCCTGTGTCACATCATAGGCTGAACCGAGCAGTTGCGTCGGCCTGCCTTCTTGATCACGGTGATAGACAACCGCGTAATTGCGCAGCCAGTGCAAAGACCCGTCGCGGGATCTGAAACGGTAATCCGAATAGTACGTTTTGCCTTCGTCATCTGCCATCACCTTGACCAATTCTTCCTGCATCACGGGTATGTCATCCGGATGGATCAGGGCTGCAACGACATTGTCCAGCGACCGGATCTCGGCTGGCGTATAGCCAAGCACTTCTTCAACCTTTGCCGATATGTACGCCACGGTGCCCGACGGCACATCATATACATAGGTAATGCTTGGTGCTGTGGCGATGATCTGGGCACTGAAATGCGATTCGTCCTCTATCTTCTCCTTCAACAGGGCGATATAGGCATCAGTCGACGCGGTGGTGTACGCCAGCAGCAGGTCGTCGATCTCGGCAAGGAGCGACCATCGCACAGCCTCGTCGGCGGTGAACTCGGGGACGAAATGCTTCAGTGATTTATTCCGCACATGACTGACAACGGTGAGGTCGCGGGCCGTCACATCGTATTTACCAATGGCCGGCAGCTGGTTCGACAGCCAGCGGGCCATGGACGTTTCGATGAAGGCCGCGGCCTGGTTAGCGGCGAGATGATCGAGAAATTCTAGCTGGCCCTTGCGCGAAAGGTTGAACATCTCGTCAGGAGATAAGTGACTGAAGAGTTTGAGGAGTGGGACGTCAAGCTCAATGGAAAGGCGAACCTGCTCACGCGTGAAATCGTCGAGGCGCTCTGCCCGGATGAAGGCGGCATACGATGGGAGAAGCTCAAAACGGAGAGGTTGCCTTGACACGCTGGGTTGAGTTTTAGATGGATCGCAAAAGAACCGGGCCAGCCAGGGCCGTCGCCACATACGCAGGCTTTCGATCTCAGGCCGCCGGCATTCCTTTTTTGTAAGGAGCCAGCAGGTTTTTAATGAGAAACCGGTAGCGCGCCACCTGCTCGTCATCCGTGAGATCCTGCGTCGACAAGGCCGCTTCCGAGATCCAGAAACGACTGATCAGGGAGATGCTCAGCACAAGGAAGTCAAGCTCCGTCTTTCGCAGTTTCCTGAGCTCGCCCGCTTGCTGGAGGGACGCGAGCATTGACTTCAGAGACGCGTTGCGCGCGGCCTGGGTCTCCTTGTAGGAAACAGCCAGGTGGCGGTTCTGCCTCATGAGATGGACGACGCTCACCAGCAGACCCCTGTACGCCAGGTGGTTTTGCATGACCTGACCCAGGCGCGCATAAAAATCGGCCAGCGAAAGGCCGCCGGCTCCCTTCATGACGGCTGCATTGGCGGCGCCCAGCCGGATCGAAAGCTCGTGAACAAGGTCGTCCTTGGTTGGAAAATAATCGGTGATATTGCCAACGCGCAGGTCGAGGACGGCCGCAATCTCACGCAAGCCGACATACTCAATTCCCCGTTCATTGAACAGTTTCAACGCTTGATCCAGTATTTTCTCCCGTGTATTCATGGCTCATTTGGACAGTGTCCAAATGTCGGTAGTTTTACCGGAAATTGATCATCATGACCTATAAACTTCCTCACACGATCACCAATTGTCTTGGTGAGCGGCTGATCTTCAAAGAGCTTATCCCGGAACCGGATGGCGATCGCCTCCTTGTCGAAAACTTTGTCAGTCCCAAGTGCGGCCCGCCCATGCATACTCATTTCCTGCAGGAAGAGGCATTGACGGTGGTGGCCGGGCGCATCGGTTACCAGGTCCTCGGTGAAGAGCCGCAGTTCGCAGGCCCGGGAGAATCGGTCATCTTCAAGCCGGGGGTTGCGCACAGGTTCTGGAATGACGGCGACGATATCCTTCATTGCACGGGCTATGTGAAGCCGGCGAACACCATCGTGTTTTATCTCAGCTCCATTTTTGCCGCACAAAACAAGACCGGTACCGAGCGGCCTGACGCATTCGATGGCGCCTACCTGCTGACGCGTTATGCTTCTGAATACGAGATGGTGGGACTGCCACCGTTCGTTAAAAAGGTGGTGATACCCGCGACCTACCAGGTCGGGCGGCTGCTCGGAAAATACAAGCATTTCAAGGACGCGCCGGCGCCGGTGACGGCCGGGTAGACCGTCACTAGCGATACACATCGAGGCTCAGAAAGAGATGGTGAACGGAACCAGGTTCGTTGCCTTCGCCACGGGCTGCCTACCTGCTTTTGGGTATTTGATCGCGCGTTCGGTTTGCGTACATTCGCCGCTTAAAACCGACCCGCATGCGTCTCTATTTCCTGGCCACCCTGCTGGCACTGACCCTCGTTTCCACCGCCCAAACCGATAAAGCAAGCTTTGATTCCGTTCGTTCCCTGCTCACCGCCCGCAAGGCTGTGGATGCATTGCCGTACCTAAAGAAGGTCATGGCCAGCAGCGACGAGGAGTTAAAGCAGCAGGCAAGTGTTTTTGTTTCGGAGAACTGGACCAGCGTTAACGGTGGCATCGCCCTGTCAGGCAAGACCAAGGAATTTGCCACCATTGCCATCAACTACCTGAACGCAACGTTCCCCGGCAAGTCGCAGCTCAGCGCGCGGGATCAGTATACAATCGGCATGATCCACTGGGCGCTTGCCTATTCCGGCGTGAGCGCAAGCCTGCAGAAATCATTATCATACCTCAGCGCTGCGATGAAACAGGGTTACCCGAACGCCGCCTACTATATGGCGCAGGCCGCCACCATGCTCAAACAGCAACAGCCTGCCGTTCCCTGGAACGACGTATTTGATCTTTATATCCGTGCATCGCTGGAACGGAAAAGCCCGGAGCCACTCCTGGAGCTCGCCGATCGTAACCTGCACGAATACACGACAACGTTTGGCAAGCAGGACCCGACCGTAAAGGATACGGCACGGCAGGTCTTCCTGACATGCCTGGAAACCGTCAAGAACGTGATGCCCGATTCCTTCTACCTCGCCGTAGACCGCTATTGGGGACAGGCAATGACCTTCGACCAGCAGGACGACCAGGTAATCGGGCTCCTCGATTATTTTCTGCGGGCAACGCAGCACACGGATGCGCCCGGGTTCCGCAAGGGATTGGCGTGGCATTACCTGTATCGTTACTTCTTCGATAACAACGGATCAAAAGCACCGGAAGCGCGCGCACCGATCATGGATACGATCCGCACGATCTATGGTCGCAACGATGCCGGACTTCTCCCCGTCATTTCAGCTTTCCTGCTTCGGGCCCGGCCGAACACGCTGGGGCGGGCGTTGAGCATTCGTTCAAACTGGCTTGCATCGTTCAAGCCAGTCACTGTGACGGACCGCCAGTCCTTCTTCCAGGCCGCAGCATCGACAGAACAAAATTTCATCCCGTTCATGGCCCTCAACCAGCCGGTGAGCGACTATACCAGCGCGGTCGATCGCGGTTTTCGCCGACGACTCGACAACCTTCTCGACATCGCCGCAGATAAAGAAATCTTTAGCGCGCAGATCGCAGCCGTGATCCGCTATGGTGCTTCCCTGAACAAGGATCTATTGAAAAAGCTCGCGTCGATGCCCGGGTTTGCAAACGACGCCCAGATGAAATACAATCTGGCCGATTTCGCTGCCCTTGAAGCCTACGTGGAGCTGATGGTGGAGAACCATGTTCCCCTTGACCTGGAAAGCCTGCCATCGCTTTTTTCGGGCTGGACAGGCACGGAAAGAAAGAACTACAACCCGCAATACCTGGATATGTTTGTCGAGGCCCTGGACAAGATGGTGCGCCAAAGAAGGAACCTGCAGTCGCTCGGAAACGCAACGGGCAAGTCGATGGACTTCAACGACTACGAGGCGGCGCAGAAGATCATCGCAAAACTCAAAGCGGTTAAGAAATAGGTAGCCGGGCGTGCCGGCCAGATCGTTACCGAAACCCGCCGTCTTTGCGGTTAGAGGCTTTTCATAAAATAAAAATTCATCGGTCCGTTGACGGCAAAGCCGAGACGTTCATAAAGAGCGATGGCGCGTGCATTGTCGGCCCGAACATGAAGGAAGGGTTGTTTTCCGCTGGCAAGGATGATCGCCAGCTGATGGTTCAGGAGAGAGGCCGCATACCCTTTGCCCAGGTGATCGGGGTGCGTGCAGACCGCGCTGATCTCCGTGTAGGAACCGGCATGTAAGCGCTGGCCTGTCATCGCAACGAGCATTCCCTCTGAAAAGATCCCATGGTATTGCCCGAACTCGATGGTGCGCGCGGCAAATGGGCCCGGCTTCGTCAGGGCGGCAAGCGCCATCATATCGGTAACATGCCGGCCGTCCAGCGGCAGTGGTTCTACGGTTGGAGCAGCCAGTACCCGGTTCGCATCGTACAGGAATTGAAGCCCGGAAATGGCGTGACGGAGATCCCAGCGGTGTTGTGCAGGGAGAGGGCCGCGACAGGCATACAGGATGGACCGACCCACCGGCAACAGGCCATGGAGCTCATCAAAATCCGCTTCCAAACCATCCCTGAACCCGGCAAACGGTGATACGTCGGCGTCGAAAAAGCGGACACGATCGTTGCCTCCCCCGAGGTGGCGGTCGCCCGTGACCAGGGCTGTGAAAACCGGGTTATCAAGAGGAGAGAGCATGGGGGTAAAGATAGGAAGCAGTGCCAGAGGCTGTTGGAAGAAGCGCCGTTCGCCTCCAGCCTGATATGGCTGGTGAACAATCGCCACCGTGGTCAGGAGTCGCCCGAACAAGCACGCTCTTCACACTTCGTGACCCTTCTTTAAAAAAATATTACGCAATCGGTTGCACTGTTCTGATTTCTCTCTACATTAGTTCCCGAACCGGTTTTAGAAATTCCTTGTATGCTGCTATTAGGGATCGATCTTGGAACGTCGTCAATTAAAGTGTCCGTCGTGGATGCTGCAACCGGCAATTGCCTGGCTTCTGCGCAGTACCCTGAGACGGAGGTCGACATCGTTTCCCTGCAGCCAGGATGGGCCGAACAAAGTCCGGACCTCTGGTGGACCCACACGGTACAGGCGATCCTTGCCTGTCATGCGGCCGGCAGCTACGATCCTGCCGACATCGCCGCTATCGGCATCTCTTACCAGATGCATGGCCTCGTTCTCGTCGACCGGGACCAGCGCGTGCTTCGAGATGCCATCATCTGGTGCGACGGTCGTGCCGTGCCCATCGGAGAACGCGCTTTTGAGCAGATGGGCGAGTCCTACTGCTTGAGCCACCTTCTGAATTCCCCCGGCAACTTCACAGCATCGAAGCTTTCCTGGGTGCGCGAGCAGGAACCGGCAGTGTACGAGCGGGTGCACAAGTTCTTATTGCCGGGAGATTTCATCGCCATGAAGCTGACCGGCGAGATCACGACAACGGTCTCCGCATTATCCGAAGGAATGTTCTGGGACTTCCGGGAGAATTGCGTGTCCCGCACCCTGATGGATCATTTTGGATTTGAATCATCGCTTATCCCGCAGGTGACGCCGCTCTTCGGAAGTCATGGGTCCATTTCCCCGAACGCGGCGTCGATGCTGTCTTTGCGGCCGGGGACCGCGGTTTCGTATAAAGCCGGTGACCAGTTGAACAACGCTTTCTCGCTCCATGTTCTTCAACCAGGAGAGGTAGCGGCAACGGCCGGCACATCGGGCGTGATCTATGGCGTCAGCGATGAGCTAACCAGCGATCCGCGTTCCCGCATCAACAGCTTTGCCCACGTAAATCACCAGCCGGATCATCACCGGGTTGGCGTGCTGCTCTGCATCAATGGGGCTGGCATTTTTAACCGCTGGGTTCGCAACGTTGCCGGCTCTCATAAAAGCTACGAGCAAGTGAACGAGGAGGCGGCCCGAATCCCCGTCGGGGCGCAGGGTCTCTTCACGCTTCCGTTCGGCAATGGACCCGAGCGTATGCTTGAGAACCGGACCGTTGGGTCGCATCTTCACAACATCGATTTCAATATTCATACGGCTGCCCATGTGGCCCGTGCGGCACAGGAAGGCATTGCATTCGCATTCCGGTATGGACTGGACATCATGCGTGAGAATGGCATGCACCCGTCCATCATCAGGGCAGGCCGGGCGAACATGTTCCTGAGCGAGGTTTTCCAACAATCCTTTGTCAATGCAACAGGCGTCCCGGTAGAGCTGCATACAACCGACGGCAGCGTTGGCGCCGCCCTGGGAGCGGGCGTTGGGGCGGGCATCTACGCCGGTGCCGATGAGGCTTTCGCGCAACGAAAGCATCTTCAGCTCATTGAGCCAACACGGACAAAAGACTATGACCCGCTTTACCAGGAATGGAAACAGCTGCTTGAAGCACAGCTCGAAACAACAACCACGTGACCGGTTCGGTCGCCGTTTGATTCACCATTAAGAGAACAATATCATGACACCAGTGCAACCAGATTCCATTTTTTCTTCGATCCCGGCGATCCGTTTCGAGGGTGTCGAAAGCGACAACCCGTTTTCGTTTCGTTACTATGACCCGTCGCGGATCGTGGCAGGGAAAACGATGGCCGAGCATTTCCGATTTGCGTGCGCCTACTGGCATTCCTTCAATGGGAATGGCAGCGATCCGTTCGGGGGACCGACGCATATTTTTCCCTGGGATCGCTACACAGATCCCCTTGACCGCGCGCGCGCCAAGATGGACGCGGCATTTGATTTTATGACACGCCTCGGCCTCGGTTACTACTGCTTCCACGATGTGGATGTTGTGGATTATACCGATGATGTCGCCGACAACGAACGCCGCTTGCAAGCAATGGTTGCGTATGCAAAGCAAAAGCAGGTCGAGACCGGCATCATGCTGCTTTGGGGGACGGCGAACCTGTTCTCACATCGTCGCTACATGAACGGGGCAGCGACAAATCCCGACTTCAAGGTTTTGGCACATGGTGCCGCACAGGTAAAGGCAGCGCTTGACGCAACCATCGAGCTGGGGGGCGCGGGCTACGTATTCTGGGGCGGGCGCGAAGGGTATATGTCGCTCCTCAACACAAACATGAGCCTGGAAAAGGAGAACCTTGCACGCTTCCTGCATACCGCGAAAGACTATGGTCGCCGCAACGGATTTACGGGCACCTTTTTCATTGAGCCCAAGCCCGGCGAACCCAGCAAGCACCAGTACGACTTCGACGTGGAGACGGTGGTGGGCTTTCTTCGCCAGTATGACCTGCTTGGCGACTTCAAGATCAATATCGAGGTCAACCACGCAACCCTTGCGGGCCACACATTTACCCACGAGCTGCAGGCAGCGGCGGACGCGGGCGTGCTGGGGAGCGTCGACGCAAACCGCGGTGACTACCAGAATGGCTGGGACACCGACCAATTTCCCAACAACCTCAATGAATTGACGGAAGCCATGCTTATCTTCCTGGAAGCAGGCGGCCTGCAGGGCGGCGGTGTAAACTTCGATGCCAAGATCCGGCGCAACTCCACTGACCCGGCCGACCTCTTTTATGCGCACATTGGCGGCATGGATGCCTTTGCCCGCGCGCTGATCACGGCCGACAAGATTCTGCAAAAGTCAGAGTATAAGAAGTTCCGCGCAGACCGCTATGCCAGCTATGAGGGCGGCGCCGGCAAAGACTTCCGCAACGGAAAGCTGACCCTCGAGGACCTGCGTGACCTTGCCATCTCGGGAGGCGAACCCGAGGTGAAGAGCGGACGGCAGGAGTGGCTGGAAAACATCATCAACCGCTATCTTTAACGGCGCACGTCAAAACCGATCGCTTCATAAACCAAAACCATTCGCATGGCAGGCTTGCACACGAACGACTACATTGTTTTCTTTATTTATTTTCTCATCGTGGCCGGCTACGGCTATTATGTTTATCAAAAGAAAAAGAACAGGACGACGACGGCTTCACATGACTACTTCCTGGCTGAAGGATCGCTCACCTGGTGGGCCATCGGCGCCTCGCTGATCGCCTCAAATATTTCGGCGGAGCAGTTCATCGGTATGAGCGGAAGCGGCTTCAAAATGGGCCTGGCCATTTCGACTTACGAATGGATGGCTGCCGCGACCCTGATGATCGTCGCGATCTTTTTCATCCCGGTCTACCTCAAGAACAAGATCTACACGATGCCGCAGTTTCTCAGCCAGCGCTATAACGGTACCGTTGCCATGATCATGGCAGTGTTCTGGCTGCTGCTCTACGTGGTGGTGAACCTGACCTCGATCCTTTACCTCGGGGCGCTGGCCATTGAAAGCATTACGAACATCGACAGGGTCCTGTGTATGTATATCCTGGCCGTCTTCGCCATCTTCATTACGCTCGGTGGCATGAAGGTGATCGGCTATACCGATGTCATCCAGGTCTTCTTCCTGATCCTGGGTGGACTTGTCACCACCTACCTGGCGCTCAACCTCGTCTCCGATAAATTCGGCGGCCATGGAGTGATCGACGGGTTCCAGATCATGACGCGGCAGGCCAACGACCACTTTCATATGATCTTCAAGCAGGACAATGCGAACTATATGGACCTGCCCGGGCTGACCGTCCTGATCGGGGGCATGTGGATCGTTAACCTGAACTATTGGGGCTGCAACCAGTACATCACGCAACGCGCGCTCGGCGCGGATCTGAAGACCGCGCGAAGCGGCATTCTGTTCGCCTCGTTTCTCAAGCTGCTCATGCCCGTGATCGTTGTTCTGCCCGGAATCGCAGCCTATGTGCTCCATAAGAATGGCGCATTCCAGACCGAGATGGTGCAGGCCGGAGAGATCAACCCGGACCGTGCATATCCCGTGCTGCTCAACCTGCTGCCAAGCGGCTTGAAAGGACTTGCATTCGCAGCTCTTACGGCAGCGATCGTGGCGTCGCTGGCAGGAAAAGCCAACAGCATCTCGACCATCTTTACGCTTGATATTTATAAGAAAAAACTGAATCCCGACGCATCCGAGAACAGGATGGTCGTCATCGGGAAGGTCACGGTCGTTGTGGCGATGGTGATCGCCGTGCTGATCGCGCCGCACCTGGGCATCGAGAAGAAGGGAGGTTTCCAGTATATCCAGGAATACACGGGCTTTGTTTCGCCGGGCATTTTTGCGATGTTCATCCTGGGCTTTTTCTGGAAGAGAACAACGTCGAATGCAGCCCTGTTTGCGACGATCGGTGGATTTGCCCTGTCCCTGTTATTCAAGTTCCTGCCACGCCTGACGGACCTCTCGTTCCTTGCACCGTATGGATTTGCCAATCGAAACGCGGATGGCATTTACGAGATCCCGTTCCTCGACCGGATGGGATTCGTGTTCCTGTTCGCGGTCATTGGCATGGTGATCATCAGCCTTGTCGATAACCGCCGGGGCGTGGTTCCAAAAGCGCTGGTCATCGACCGGAAGCTGTTCCGCCTGGCCCCCGCATTCGCGGTTGGCGCACTCATCGTATGCGGCATCCTGGCGGCGCTGTATACAATCTACTGGTAACGGCGTGCCGCGCAAAAACCCGTGGCAAGGGTGAAGCCTGTTGACCCATAAAAAAGCCCGCTCACGGAGCCGGTCGGTGTGACCGACCGGCTCCGTGAGCGGGCTTTTCCAGTGAGGAGCCGCGTACGATCAGGTCCGACGGGACGATAATGGACTGGTTGGGCTCGGCGACTCCCCTGATCTGGTCGATGAGGTTTCGCGCGGCGATCTGGCCGATATCAATCCCGGGGTAGTTGACCGTTGTGAGCGTTGGCTCGATCAGCTTCGCGATCGCGTCATTGTTAAACCCAACGATCTTGAGGTCCTGTGGCACCCGCACGCCGCTTTCTTTGAGAGTGCGCATAAACACAGCGGCGACAAAGTCGTTGGTGACAAAAGCCCCATCCGGCCGGGGTTTCATGGCAAGCACCTTGCGGGCGGCATTGACGCCGGCGCTTTCGCTGAGGTCACCCACGACCAAAAGCTTTTTGAGAACCGGCAGCCCATGAGCGGCGAGTGCCTCGCTGTAGCCCTTGAAACGGTCGGCATACACATTTCGGTTGAGGCTTGACGTGATATGGGCGATGCGCCGGCAACCCTGGCTGACCAGGTGTTCCGTTGCCAGGTAACCGGCGCGGCTATTGTCGATCACCACAACCGTATTGCTGTCGTCCTTTTCGACACGGTCAAAGAAGACGATGGGAACGCCCTTGTCCGTAAAGGCCTTGAAATGATCGAGGTTCTGCGTGTCGAAAGACAGGGAGGCGATCAACCCGTCCACGCGCTTATGAAACAGGTTGCGTGCGTTGGAAGCTTCCTTTACGGCGCTTTCGGAAGAGTGGGCGATGATCAGGTCATAACCGGCTTCCGTGGTTACTTTCTCAATGCCGGCAAGCACAGACGTGATGAAATGACTATTCAGCTCATGGACGATGACGCCGATCGTCTGCGTTTGTTGCTGGCGCAGGTTGCGGGCGAAATGGTTTGAGCGATAGCCCATTTCAGCAACCATGTCGGCGATGCGCTTTTTTGTTTTCTTGCTGATGGAGGGATGGTCCTGCAGACCGCGGCTGACGGTGGCCGGCGAGATGTTGAGCTTTTTGGCGATGTCATAGATGGTCACTTCCTTGTCGTTGCTCATACGATCGCTCGCGCGGTTGTTAGAACGCGAATCTAATTTTTTTCCGGATCAATGAGAAACGTGGTGACGGATTCATGGCCGCGCACTACTTGAGGTTTCATTCTGATTTACGGGCGGAGCCAGATGTCAGGATTTTGCATCGATCCCGGGTATCAAAACAAAAATCCCCCTTCCAAGAACGGAAGGGGGATGAGATGCGTTTGCAAGAATGGAGGTGATCCGGATTGGATTCGAACCAATGGCCTACTGCTTAGAAGGCAGTTGCTCCGATTTTCCAAATGCTGAAATCCTCTACTGTAGCGAACTTCAGAAAATGAAGGTAGTACAGTTTACATCAAAAAACCCACAAGTGTTAGCGGCAAAAATGGATATATAATGAGCATTTTTAGTTTACAAACACAGGGAATTCATATAAAATAGACACATATATGTTCTTAATTTAGGATGCCCTGCTTCAATCTTAGTAATACTCGAAACAAGGTATTATATGTGAATGAGGAGCAGCCCGGTTAAAAGAAAGCAGCCTGCACTTTCTGCCCTTTGGAGGCTTTCCTCTTCTAACCGTAGTGAACTTGCCCGGCTTTTGGAGCAGCTGAAGCTCAAAGCCTATTCTTCCTCTACCCATTTGCTCAAAAAAAGGGAACAGATATCCGGTATATCAAGGAGCTCCTGGGTCATTTTTTCATTAAGACGACGGAGCGCTCTCTTCATGTCAGCCGGCGGGACCTGGTGAATATTGTCAGTCCCCTGGATGACCTGTACCGGAAGGGAGTCATTGAATGGTGAAAATGGATTGACGCAACGACAATTGAAAAAAGCGAACAATAAAGCCTTGAAAATCAACATTCACTTTTTGGAGGCATTCTACGGAGTGTCGTATATTTAAGTGTTGTAGGCAACTTTGACTAACATGCGAAGAACACTTCTACTAATAACAATAATATTTTGGACACTTTCAAAAGGGCAGAGTGTTCCTTTTGACAACTACTCCACTGATACTTTGCATTTAAGTTCTTTCAAAGCAAAGAAGACAATACTTTACAAGTTAAACTCTGTAACAATTGCCGTTGACTATAGTGACTTTATTAAAATGTACACCGTTTTTTGGAAGAGATATAAAGAAGGACAGAAGTATATTGAAAGAGCAAAAAAGAAAGGAGAATACTACAATACCAACAGTACACCTATGTGGACGGTGTTAGATTCAATTTATAAAGTCGTGACCGCAGAGATATAACATAAGGACACTCTACATATTGACCATACAGTGTTTAGCAACGCCGGATTTGGCACCTGGAACAACTTTTTTCCCGAGTTGATTGAAAACAACAAATGTGCTGTTTTTAATAGCAAAAACGAACAACAACTTATTATAATCAGACAAAAAGGTTCTTGGTACAGAGACCACTTAGCGGCTTGGGGTGGACGCAGGTATTTTTTAGTTGGACAAACAACATATTTCATTGACGGAACAGACTGGATTTCATAAAGCTGCCCACATTCTTTGTCTATTAAAAGTTACTGAATTCAAACATAGGATCGGTTTTGCGTCAGCCGGCAGGTGTTTCCTAAAATCTTATCTTTAGTTCACCCGGCCGAACGCAAAGCCGTCCACCACGTTAGGCGCCATTTATGCGAACACCCCTAATATTCATACTTTTCATTGTTTTTGGATGTAATACACCTAAACGTATTGCAGTGGTCAAAACAGCTGGAAAGTTCGGTTGTATAGACAGTAAGGGGAACTGGATCATCACGCCTAGATGGGACTGGCTGATGTTGGGTGAGAATCCAAAGGATCCAATTTTAGTGGAGAAAGACAGTCTATTTGGATTCATTTCGCCTGATGACGATATTCTTATTTCACCTCGTTACAACGATGCGTCAATATTTTACGAAGGTTTAGCCGCGGTCGGGAACGGTTCAAAGAAAGGATTCATTAATACCAGGGGTGATACAGTCATTTCTTTTCGCTTTGACGATATCTTTCTCGGATTCTCTAATGGTCTTTCCGATGCTCGGATCAATGACAGTTGCGGTTACATCGATAGGGAAGGAAATGTAATTATCCCTTTCATTTATGACGTGGCCTATCCGTTCTTATCAGAATACGCTGAAGCTAGAACATTCGACGGAAGGGAGCTGGTGTTGGACACGAAGGGGAGGGTTATTACAGACGAGACGAGGTACGCAAATAGAAAGCTCTGGACTCGCAATTCGGCTGATTTTCGACTTGTAATTGAAGGACCCAAC
>JAQBNP010000162.1 GCA_028288515.1 Flaviaestuariibacter sp.
TGAATCGAATGGCGGTACAGCACTATGGCTATTCCGCCGAGGAGTTCGAGTCGATGACCATTTTTGATATCCGTCCGACGCAGGAACGGCAACGGCTGCAGGCCCTGATCGGCACCGCGAAAGAAGAGGATAAGGTGTACAAGCACGGTGTGTGGACCCATGTGAAGAAAAATGGTGAGCTGATCTTCGTCGAGATCATTTCGCACTGCATCAATTATCATGGCAAGCGGGCAACGCTGATCCTGTCAAAGGATGTCACGCGCAACATCGACCTGCAAAACCAGCTGGTTGAAGAAAAGATCGCGCGACAGCGCGAGATCGCGCGTGCCACGATAACGGTGCAGGAAAAAGAGCGCAGCGAGATTGCCAAAGAGCTTCACGACAATGTCAACCAGATCCTCACCACCGTGAAACTGCATCTCGATTACATGGGAAGCCCGGAAGCAGACCAGGAGAAACACAGGGCAAACAGCCTCCACCTCGTGACGGCAGCGATCCAGGAGATCAGGCGCCTGTCCAAATCACTCGTACCCCGCTCCCTCGACGATGTCGGCCTCCTGTCATCCATCGAAGACCTTGTCCACAATATCAACGGCCTTCAATCTCTCGACCTGGAATTCGAGCATGAGGATTTTGACGAAGTGGATCTCGACGCAGGGCTGAAACTGTCCATCCTGCGCATCATCCAGGAGCAGACAACGAATATCATCAAGTATGCGGAAGCCACGAAAGCGGCGATCCGCCTGGCGACCGGCAAGAACGCCGTGCTGCTGACCATTACGGACAACGGAGTGGGCTTCGATACGTCACAGCAAAGCCAGGGCATTGGCTTCAGCAATATCATCAACCGCGCGGACATTTACAAAGGCAAGGTCGACATCGTTTCCGAGCCCGGGGAGGGCTGCCAGGTGCAGGTCGTTTTCCCGATCGACAGCGGCTCGCACGTGCTGGCCACCCAGCAGGCGGAGCAGGACTAAGGAGTGGTATGTGATCGCGATAGGACGGCGATGCGACGGCTTTTTTCCTGCGCGATCTTTTCGCCAACGGCTGCCGGAAGTTGTACCTGGTTGAATTCAACGGCGTCGGCTGCAAACTCGTCAAGCTGCTGGTCGACTGTCTGCGCTGCCTTGCGCGCATTGGTCTTGATGCGCTCGTATTCTGCATCATTCTCCTCGATCTTGTCGTGGGAATATTCCCTGTACTCGATCTCTTTGGGCTTGATGGAAAGCCCTTCCGATGGCGCTGCCATCTTGAAGATATCGGTGATATAGTCCGTTTCCGAAAACGGAACGGTGCAGACAACGTAGTGGTAGTCCTCGCCATGGCGGACGTGAAACTCCGCGGGCGCATTATCCAGGGTCAGTCGCTCTTTCTTAACCTCGTACTTGGCTTTATCCCAGTTGAGCTCCGGGATGGCAATGCGGTAGTCGTCGACCAGGCGGTCGAAGAGATCCTCCTTCTGCAGGTCATCATCCTTCAGGGCATTCAGCTCCACATCAAGCATGTTCAGGCGACGTTCAAACAGGTAATGCATAAAAAGGGCTTTTACCCTTTCGCTAAATAAGCATGCCAGCAAAAAAAGACGGCCCGAAGGCCGCCTCCAATTTGATGACGTTTCATTATCCCATCGCGTGCTGCGAGCGGGGTGCATCCGGGAGACTGGCAGTCGACGAATCGAGCGCTGCCTTTCCGGGAGCGGCGCGTTTCCGGCGCAGGTAAAGTATGGAGCCGGCAAGCGCCGTGCCCACGGCTGTTGCCGTCAGGAGCATCTTTTTCATATGTCTGCTTTTTAGTTGTCTTGTCCAGTACAAGCCACGTACCAGAGTCCGCGACGGCAGAGTTGGTTCTTGTCTGCCTGGAAAAACAAAAGCCGGGCTCCCTGCCCGGCTCTTACTGAAACGATCGTTCCTTACTCATTGTTCATATCGCCCGAGGTCGTGGTCGGCTTCTCCTTGATCTTGGTCTTGCCTTCCTTTGTTTTTACTTTCAGCACATTGCCATTCTGGTCAACGACTTTGGACTTGGTCTTCGTGCCCATCGTACCGTTGCTGGTTGACGTGTTGGCGTTCATGTCGCTGTTGGTGCTCATGTCGCTCGTGTTGCTGTTGTTCATGTCCTGGCCGGAGTTGCTGCCCATAGCGGCATTGTTGCTGGTTGTATTCCAGCTACCGGTGTTGGCATTCATCTCCATGTTGTCTGTCCGGAACACGTCAATGGCCGCAACCGTGCTACCGTCTGCAGACAGGTATTCAGAGCGGGACATCCCGTTATCGAGCACGGTTACCTGGTAGAGGTCCTGGCCGTTCGCGCCGCGGATCTTGTTGACCGAATAGATGTTGCTGCCGTACATGTTGAGTGCCGACGTAACGACTTCTTCAGGCACCCAGCTCTGGATCACAGGAAGCGCTACTGTATAGCTGTTGCCATTCGGGGCGTAGTACACCTGGAGATTACGGTTGTTGTTGATCACGTTCGCGCGATACCAGTCGCCCGCCTGCTGCCATGAAGCGTCGGTTGCTGTGGGATAGTCCCGAAGCAGGTACGATTGAGTTGTCGATGGAACGTTCGTTGCTGTGCCATAGGCATTGTAGGACCCGGTGCTGCTGTGTGTCTGCAGATCCATCGAGTTCTGTCCGTTACTGTTCTGCATCGACGCATTTGTCTTCAAACTATCTTGCGCCCCTGCAGCTGCTCCGCATCCCACTAACGCCAAAGCAAGAATTGTTTTTTTCATAAAATCATCGTTTTTAATGGTTTTCAAAAGTTAGCGACGATGATCGTGCAAGGATGCTGCCAATCCACGCTCTTCCATGAAAGAAATTTTTCCCAAACTCAGCACCGGCGCAGGTTACAGCCGTATGCTAGCGGATGACAATGCGTTCCGTGTAGGTACGCCCCTGCCCTGAAAAACTGATGAGGTAGGTACCGGCAAGCAGCTCGGGAAGCGACAACGGTATTATGGCTCGCGGGCCCATGCTCAGTTTCCGGCGATCAAGTACCTGCCCGGCCATGTTAATGATGCGCAGCTCGTAATCGCCCGGGCGGCAGCCCCGCCAATCCACCCGAACGAGGCTTCCATGTGAGGCCGGGTTGGGATAGATTGAAAACCGGTTACCCAGCAACGTGTCGATCGCGCGCCGGGCGGTATCTGTAAGCACCCGGAGGGTCGACTGCACCGTGTCTGCCTGGGTGGTGCTCGTCCAGCCCGCGATCATTCCTTTTCTCGTACGTCCATAGTTGGTGGTGACAATGACGTCCATCAGTGTGACCGTGTCCTGGCACGTTTCTTCTGCCTCCGAAGGAGACGAGGCGACGAGACCGGTATCGCCGACCACCGGCAGCGGCTCGGCCATCTCCTGTCCCGCAGCCGGACGGGCAAGGTCAGGAGATGCTGTCGTATCCGGAGATTTGGTCATGATGCCATCGAGCGCCACCGTTTCCGTTGTTTCCGTTTTCGGGTCCGCCATCATCTTTCCCTGCACAGCGTCGTTACAGGAGTAGAGAAAAGCCGGCAATGCGATACCGAACAAATAGGGTCGCCATGGAACCGTACGCGCCGGCGCAGCGATGGGACGGTTGAGCTGATCCGGATCAAAGCGGCCGCACAGGCCGGTTGATGGCCTCTGGAAAAATGCGATGATCTGCGCATCCGTCATGCCGGTAAAGTCAATGACATTCTTCTGGCAGGACTGGCAGTAGCGGCCGTTTTCGGCGGGCGTCATGCCGTCCCAATTCTCGTGGCAGGGGTTGTCGATCCGGAGTTGAATTTTCTTTGACATCGGGCTGGGTTAATGGTTTGATCAATGGGATGCGGCCGAATCGTCGGTTCCATAATTGGTTACCGTACCACGACTTGCTGGCTATACACGCGCCCTGTTTCTTTGTTCTGGAAACGGAGGATATAGATGCCCGGCGCGATCATGGGGACGTCGAAACGAAGCAGCTCTTTCTTCGATGCCGGTGATACCTGCGTTGTCAGCACCACCTGGCCTGCCAGGGAGACGAGGGTCACATCAAAACTTCCTTTCGATGGTTTCTTCCATTCAACGTTGAGCGACGTGCCGGCCTGGACAGGGTTTGGGTAAACCTTAAAAGCTGACAGGAGCGTGTCTGCAAGCTTCTTCATGACCGGTTCCGGCTTCTTCCGCACGCGGCGAACAACCACCACCTCACCGAGCATCCCGCTGACGACCCTCTCCAGGACAACCGTCAGTGAATCGCCGTCTTTTCGAACGGCGACCTCTCGCTGCTCATAGCCGACAGCCGTGACCGTGAGGATGGCATGTGTAGAGTGAAGCGTCAGGGTAAACCTGCCACCGGCGTCTGCAGCGACTCCGTTCGTCGCCCCCTTTTCCTGAACCGATGCAAAGGGGACCGGGTTGCCTGCGTTGTCGAGTATCGTGCCGACTGCCCATCCGGGGGTGATCACCGACGTGGCAAGACCGCCGAGGACGACGTGTGCCGGGACTTTTGTAACCACGGTGTCTGTAGAGCCGCGCACCTTGCCCTGCGCCTCCCCGCGCTGCGAGAAAAGAATGGCCGGGACCGCGACCTGGAAAAAATAACGCAGCCACGGCAGGTGTTTCCTGGGAACGTTGATCGGGTTGTTCAGCTGGTTTTCGAGGAACCGTCCGCAGACCGATCCGGCCGGCTTCTTAAAAAAGGCAGCAAGCTGCGCGTCGCTCATGGTACTGAAATCGATGACCTCTTTTTGACAGGATCCACAGAAACGCCCTTTGCCGGTGGGTGACATCTGGTCCCAGCCCTCGTGGCAGGGCTCGGGTACGGAGAGCATGATCTTCTTTGCCATAGCGTTTGGTTTTGGGAATGATGCAGGGGCCGACGGGATTACACAGGCGAGGTTTCTGATTTCCTTTTTTCTGATTCGAGTTCTTTGGTGTTTGCCTTGCGTGCTTTGCGTGAAATGAAGCTCTTGTCTTCTTAAGCAGATGCATGCCTTGGCGGAGACCCGCTGCTTGATCGAAACTCATGTTCCTGGTTCAACATCCCCATGTCCGCACAATTTTCTACTTTTATCCCGTGCCCTTCCTGACCAATAGCACCTCGCCCGCCACAGACGAAGAACTCGCCGCGCAGTACCGGCAAAGCGGCGACCTGCAGGTACTCGGCGCCCTTTACAGCCGCTATATGGACCTCGTTTATGGGGTTTGTTTGAAATATCTCAAAGAACCCGAGGATGCAAAGGACAGCGTTCTGGCCCTCTTCGAAGAACTTGTCACGAAGCTTCAAAAACACGAGGTGGCCCAGTTCCGCCCCTGGCTGTACCAGGTCGCCCGGAATCACTGCCTGATGAAGCTCAGAAGCCAGAAAGGCAAGGCAGGCGTTAAAATCGACCTCTCCCTTGTGCAATCGGAAGAAAGCGGGCATCTGGATGAGGGAGCTGGTAAAGAAGAGCAGTTCCGCGTAATGGAGTACTGCCTCGAGCAGCTCCCGCCGGAACAGCGGCGCATGGTGGATCTGTTTTACCTCCAGGGGAAATGCTATAACGAGATCGCGGCACAAACCCAGGTGGAATGGGGACGCGTTCGAAGCGCGATCCAGAACGGACGAAGGAATTTAAAAATTTGTATGGAAAAACAGGTTCGAAAATCGATCGTATAACGCATGGAGAACGCAGACCATACCCGGTACACAGCTTCAGATATCCAACGATATCACGAAGGCGGCTTGTCGCCAGCGGATCGCCATGCACTTGAAAAAGCCGCTTTGGAAGATCCCTTCCTGGCCGATGCGCTCGATGGACTCGCCCTGGCGCCAACAGCAGGGGCTGACCTGGCCGCGCTGCGAACATCACTCGCACAGCGAACGCAGCAGCCCAGGCGCGGGATCGTGCTGCTGTACCGGCAGTACAAAGGCGCTTTTCGGATCGCCGCGGCGGTTCTTCTCATCGCTGCCGCCGGATGGATCGCAACGACGCTGACGATCGACCGGAAGCAGCCTCTCGCTGAGGTTCCGACGTCGAAGACTGCCCCCGCGGCCGCTGTCGCGGATTCGGTGCCTGCCAGCGTCGACAGCGCCGCCGTGAGCAGCGATGTTGCACAAGCGGAAACCTCCGCGAGCGCGCCCGTTGTTGCGCCGACCGACAGGCAACGCGAACGAGCAACTGCCAGGGCCTGGGCGCAGGCACGCGCTGCCTCGAAAGCGGCCGCAGACGATACGCTCTCTGTCCTGATGACCATGAACCAGCATGCGTCCATGAACAATGGCCTTGACAGGAGATTGATCCAACCACAAGCAAACGCCACGCGCACCTTTACCGGGCGCATTGTCGATACGAACGGGGTTGCCGTTCCCTTTGCTTCGGTGTCCATCGCCGAGCAGAAGCTGACCACGCTTGCTGACAGCCGTG
>JAQBNP010000164.1 GCA_028288515.1 Flaviaestuariibacter sp.
TCTAAAACGCCTCCTATCCCAGGTCGATATCCGTATTGTCCCCGATGTTCAGTGTCCGCGTCTCTCCGCGGATACCCGTGTCGGAACCGATAATGGAAAAGTCGAGGACGATGTCAAACAGGTTCGAGAAAGAGCCGATGATGGAATTCTTGATGATCGACGAGTCGATCGTCGTGCTATCGCCAACGGTCACGTATGGACCGATGATGGAGTTGCGGATATCGCATCCTTTGCCGATGCGCACCGGCTGGATGATCACCGTGTTTTCATACGCATGAGAGGTCATCATGCTGCCGCCAAACTTCTTCAGCAGGGTCGCGTTGGATTCCAGCAGGGTCTCGCGCTTGCCCGCATCGAACCAGCTGTCCACCTTGAACGGCTTGAATTGCGCGCCCTTGCGGATCATGCAGTCGATCGCGTCGGTAATGCTGAACTCGCCATGCGTCTTCAGGCCCTGTTGCATATTGGCGTCGAGACATTCGAAGAGCAGGCGTGTCTCGCGGATCTTGTAGATGCCCACAAGCGCCAGGTTCGACTTCGGGATATGCGGCTTCTCGATCACGTGTGACACGCTGTTGGTATCGCAGTCGATCTCGGCAACACCGAAGCTGCGCGGGTCGTCGACCTTCTTCACGCCCAGCATGGAATGCTCGCTGGCCAGCACCGCATCGATATCATATTCGCACAGCGTATCACCGAGCACGATGAACACCTCGTCGTCACCCACGATGTCGCGGGTGAGGCGCAGGGCATGGCCGATGCCCTGGCGGTCGTTCTGCTGCACGAAATGCGCGTTGATGTTGAGATAATTGTAGCGGACATAGTCCTGGATCTTTTCCCCCAGGTAGCCTACCACGAAAATGAATTCGGTGATGCCGGCATTCTTCAACTGGTCGACGATGATGCTGAGTACGGTCTTGCCCGCGAGCGGAATGAGTGCTTTGGGTTGTGTATAGGTATGAGGTCTGAGTTTCGTTCCTGCCCCGGCTACTGGAATAATGGCTTTCATTTTGAAATCTTTAGATGGACTCCTGCACAGCTCCTGTCGACACCTCCATCAATGAATCAATAAAACGCGTTCCGTTTGGGTTTCTTGTCTTCAAGCGGACAAATGTAGGACTTTTTAAAAATGCAGAATTTCGGCAACGCTACCGGCCCGCCGCTTATTTTTGTGCGGACGGATGGGACCGGCAGCAACGCCCTGCTCAGCACCGGTTGCGTCGCACTCTTGTACTGTACCAAATCCATTCAGCATGCTGCGAGATAAACGCGTATTCGACATCATCAACCAGGAGCTTGAGCGCCAGCGCAACGGCATCGAGCTCATCGCTTCCGAGAACTTTACGTCCCTCCAGGTCATGCAGGCCATGGGAAGCTGCCTTACCAACAAATACGCGGAAGGCTATCCCGGCCGCCGCTACTACGGCGGCTGCGAGTTTGTAGACCAGACCGAGCAGCTGGCCATCGACCGCATCAAGGAAGTTTTCGGTTGTGAATACGCGAATGTCCAGCCCCATTCCGGCGCGCAGGCAAACCAGGCCGTGATGCTCGCTACCCTCAAGCCCGGCGATAAGATCCTCGGGCTCGACCTCAGCATGGGCGGTCACCTCACGCATGGCTCACCCGTCAACTTCAGCGGCAAGCTCTACGTTCCTTCCTTCTATACGGTGGATCGCGAGACCGGCCTCGTCAACTATGAAGAGCTGGAAGAGGTCGCCCGCCGCGAGAAGCCCCGGATGATCATCTGCGGTGCGTCGGCGTACAGCCGTGAGTGGGACTGGGCACGGATCCGCCGCGTGGCCGATGAGGTCGGTTCCTTCGTTATGGCCGACATCGCGCATCCGGCCGGGCTCATTGCCAAGGGCCTGCTCTCTTCGCCCTTCGAGCACTGCCATTTCGTTACGTCTACGACGCATAAGACACTGCGCGGCCCGCGCGGCGGCGTGATCCTGATGGGCAAGGATTTCGAAAATCCATTCGGCGCAAAAGACCCCAAAGGAAACTTCCGCATGATGTCGCACCTGCTGGACATGGCCGTCTTCCCCGGCTCACAGGGGGGTCCGCTCGAGCACGTGATCGCCGCCAAGGCGATCGCCTTCGGTGAGATCCTCACCGACGAATTCTCTCAATACGCATCCCAGGTGAAGAGCAACGCGCAGGCCATGGCCACCGCATTCACCAACCGCGGCTACCACATCATCAGTGGCGGTACGGACAACCACCTCATGCTAATCGACCTGCGCAACAAGAATATCACGGGCAAGAAGGCCCAGGAAACCCTCGACCGGGCCCACATCACGCTGAACAAGAACGCCGTTCCCTACGACGACAAAAGTCCCTTCGTGACATCGGGTATCCGCGTCGGCGTACCGGCCATCACCACGCGCGGCATGACCGAAGCGCATATGGAAACGGTGGTCGGACTGATTGACCGCGTGCTCATGAATATCGATGATGCCACTCTTGTCGAAAAGACCGCCGGCGACGTCCATGACCTCATGAAGGACTTCCCGCTGTATGCGGAGCTGGGATGGCAGGGGTGAGGTGGTGAGGGATGAGTGGTGAGTGGTGAGTAGTGAATGGTGAGTAGTGAGTGGTGAATGCTCAATAGTCAATCATCAGTGCTCAATGCTCAGCCCTATTGGGTCGACAAAAATCTGCAATCGCCAATCTGCAATGCGCATGGGCTTCTTCGGGCGACAGAAACGAACATAAACTCTAAATCTTTATCGCATGTTACAAAGAATTCAATCCGTCTGGCTCCTGCTCGCAGCCGCTTTTGACGCCACAACATTTCGGTTCCCCTTCTTCAGCGGGGACTGGCTCGGCGACGACCCCGAAACCAAAACGGTCTATCTCAACGCCCAGACAACCACCTGGCTCCTGATCCTGACGGTCATGACCGGCGTGCTCGCCTTCGTCAATATCTTCCTGTTCGACAACCGCAAGCTCCAGCTCAAGCTCTGCTTCCTGGGGATCTTCCTGACCGTCGTGCTGCTCGTTCTCTACTTCCTGGAAATGGCGAATTTCCGTGACGGCGCCGTGGCCTTCTGGGTCATCTTCTATTTCGCCATCCTGGCCAGCTATATCATGGCCGCCCGGGGAATCCGCCGCGATGAAAAGCTGATCCGAAGCATGGACCGGCTGAGGTAAGAAATTGTAAATTGGCGATTGCAGATTGTGTCAGATTTCTGATTCAGATATCTGATTCTTTGCTGAACCAACTCTCATGATCCGTTTAGCAAGCCAACAAATCTGCAATCCCTAATCCCCAATCTGCATCAATCTAAAATCTCAAATCGTCAATGCACTCCCGTCTTCCCGCTCTCTTCTCCATCAACTATCCCATTGTCCAGGCCGGCATGATCTGGGCTAGTGGCTGGCGACTGGCAAGCGCGGTGTCGGAAGCGGGCGGACTCGGTATCCTGGGCGCCGGCAGCATGTATCCGTCAGAGCTCCGCGAGAATATCCGCCAGTGCCGCGCCGCCACCTCCAGGCCGTTCGGCGTCAACCTGCCGCTTCTTTACCCCGACCTCGACGAGCATATCCGCGTGATCCTCGAAGAAGGAGTCCGCATCGTGTTCACGTCCGCGGGCAACCCGAAAACATGGACCCAGCACCTCAAGCAGCATGGCTGCACGGTTGTGCATGTCGTGAGCAGCAGCAAGTTTGCCCGCAAGGCGGAAGAAGCAGGCTGTGATGCCGTCGTGGCGGAAGGCTTCGAAGCGGGCGGCCACAACGGGCGCGAGGAAACAACGACGATGGTTCTGGTCCCCTCCGTTGTGGACGCTGTCTCCATTCCGGTCATTGCCGCTGGCGGCATTGCAACTGGCGCACAAATGCTGGCCGCCCTGGTGCTTGGTGCCGAGGGCGTGCAGGTAGGGACGCGCTTCGTGGCATCCGAGGAAGCGGCTGTTCATTTGAATTTCAAGGAGGCCGTGGTGCGGGCCGGAGAAGGCGATACCCAGCTTTCCTTGAAGGCCCTGACGCCTGTCCGCCTGCTGAAGAACGGCTTCTGGCAGCAGGTCAAAGCTGCGGAAGAACGAGGCGCTTCTCCGGATGAGCTCCAGGCGATCCTCGGCCGTGCCCGCGCCAAAAAAGGCATGTACGAGGGCGACATGGACGAAGGCGAGCTTGAGATCGGGCAGGTCAGCGCTCTTGTCAACTCCATCCGCCCGGCGGGCGAGATCGTCGAAAACTTGTGGGCCGAATTCACCCGGGCAGTTGACAATTCAATTAAAAAATATAGCTTTACGTCGCGGTAATGACCTGTGCGCCCGGAGATCTTTTTAAACGCATCATATGAAATTGAAAGCCCTGCTCATTCTTGTCTTCGCACTCGTCTCGTCCTGTGCCCAAGCCAACGCCACGCCACCGAGCAACGGTGAGGAGACCATCAAGAAGAACGACGTTGTCGGCGGTGTCTTTCATTCCGAAACCCGCAAGCCCCTCAGCAATGTCAGCGTGACCGCTTTCGTCGCCAATAAAAAGGAGAAAGTGGTGCTGACCGATGCGACCGGCGCCTTCTCCTTCAACGATCTCAAGCCGGGTACCTATCGCTTCGTTTTTGAAAAGGATGGATTCCGCCGCGTGAGCAAGGAAAAGACGATCACGCGCGTCGACGAAGCCCTCGACCTGACCGTTCTCCTCGAAGAACATTCAACCTACGATTTCACACCGGGCCCGTCCCACTTCTTCGATTTCGAATAAACCAATTGCTTACAATCTGAATGGGGAGGTGTTGATCACCTCCCATTTTTTTTGTCCCATCCGCAGCAGGGACAGGCCATCAGCGCGCCATTCACGCGCAAAGGGTTGGTCGGCCCAGTCCGTCCAGGCAACCGCAAAAGCCTCACGCGACAGGTCACGCGTGGCAATGGTGATGTGAGGGTGAAAGGGACGCACATCAGCGGCTGCGCCAAACGAGGTGTTGTTGCGCGCAAAGACATCCACCTGTTTCTTCAGTGCGGCAAGCGCATCGCTCATCACGGGCTCGATGAAAATGGTGCGGGGCCGGAACGATCCAAAGCCGTTGGTGGAAACCATGAAGGGAGATATGCCGGCAAGGCAGTCGTCAAGAGCCGCGACCAGCGCTGATTCCTGCGCGGCGTCCATGCGGAACGGCGGGAGCAGCGTGATGTGCGCGGGCGACCTCAGGGCCACACGGCAACCGAAATCATCAAGCATGCGCTGCTTGTACACAGCGATCTCCGTATTCAGTTCCTCGGGCAGCACCAGGGCCGCGAAATAAAGCTCCTTCATACCATAAAAAAGTCCCGCAGGGTTCTGCGGGACGGCGGTTCCGTTAACCTATGGCAAAGCTAACTAATCATTTTCGACGCAGAGCTCGTCGGCCGACTTCCGGATCACGAATGTCTTGTGCTTCTCCAGGAACGCACGGTGACGGTTGTACACCTCGGTTGGCTGAACCTTGCCGTTGATGGTCAGTGTGCCGTCGCGGTGCTCCAGCTCGTATTTGGAAGCATCGATAAGCCCTTCTTTCACGAGGGCTTCCTCGAATGCCTTGTACTCCCGGATCTCGACCTTCGCCTGCTCAATGCTTTCACGGGCGCCCTGCAGGGATTTTTCGATCTGCGGGCGAATGGCCTTCATCTCGGCCTCGATCCTGGGCAGCTCGATCTCGCGCAGCTTCTGCAGGTCGGCTTTCATCTTTACCATTTCTTTTTGCGAGAGCGAGGCTTCGAGCTTCGCGACATCAAGATTCTTCAGGGCCTTCTCAACCTCCGCCTTGATCTTTTCGGAGTCAATCGGCGGAATGGGAGGAAGCGGTTTGCTCAGCTGCGCTTCCATCTCCACCTGGCTTCGCTCCAGCTTTTCCAGCACTTCATCGAAATTGCGCACTTTTTCGGGCGACTCGGTTTCCTTCTTCTGTGACTTCTCTTTCCTGTCCTGGGCCATCGTCGCGGTTGATAAGCAAAGGGCGGCGAACGCCAGCAGGAGGGCACGGGGAACTCTGTGTTTCATGGTAGATGATTTAATGACGAATTGTTTCGTACAATATTACGATGCAGTTCGTAGTAATCGTGTGCCGTTCATCCAGTTTCCAGGGACGCACAAAAAAAGCCCCCCGCGATGGCGGAGGGGCTTCAAAAAATTGTCAGTGTCCTTATGCGCGACGGAAGGCCCACTTCGTCATTTCCTTCCAGCTTGGTTTCTTACCGTACATGAGGATGCCCGTGCGGTAGATCTTGCCGGCGAACCAGGTCGTCAGCAGGAAGCCACCGATCAGCGAGACCATGGAAAGCGCGAGCTGCCAGTACGGAACCGTACCCGGCACGCCGAACGGGATCCGCGCCATCATTACGATCGGCGAGCTGAATGGAATGATACTGGCCCAGAAAGCGATCTTGCCGGTGGGGTCCGAAATGGCGCTCGTCATCAGCGCAATCGAAAAGATCACGAGCAGCGTCACCGGAAGCGCCAGCGATTGCGCTTCCCTCATGTCCTCGTTCACCGCGCTGCCAATGGCCGCATACAGCGCCGAGTAAAAGAAGAACCCGCCAAGCAGGTAGAAGGCAAAGCAGAACACGAGAAGCGGCACATTGATGCTGCTGAACACATTCTGCATGCCGCCGATCATGGACGACATCATATCGCTTTGGTTGCCCGAAGCCTTGCCGACATTATAGAGGATGAACACGAAGCCGATCCACAGCACAAACTGTGTGAGCGCCACGAGGCTGATGCCGATGATCTTGCCGAGCATGAGCTGAAATGGCCGGATCGACGACACCATCACTTCCGCGATGCGGTTTGTCTTTTCCTCCATCACACCCATCATCACCTGTGAACCGTAAATGAGCAGGATGAAATAAATGAGAAAGCCGCAGAGATAGCCGATGCCACTGGCGACGGCGGCATTGGCCGTGCGGTCGGTCTCATTCTCTTCGCGCAGCGTCAGGTGGCTCTTATCCAGGATGGCCTTTTTGCCGGCATCGATGCCGAGGCGGTTGGTCTTGATCTCGTTCCACATGTCATTGAGCTTGCTCTGCACCTGCATGACGGGGGCGATGCCATGTGTTTTGTCAGCAACCAGTGTAACGGTGCCCGTACCTGTTTGCCAGTCGGTGCCCGAGGGGATCACGATATAGCCGTCGTAGCCGAGGGCGTTGTAATGAGAGCGGACGTTGGCCGGGTTGGTGGTGACATAGTCGATGAAGGAGCTGCTGTCGGCCAGATTGGCCCGGGTCACGACCGCCTTATCGAAGAGGCCTGATGAATCGATCAGCGCCACGCGGAGATTCTTCTTCCCTTTATTGGCGAGGTAGCCGCTCCCGAAGATGAGCGCCATGTAGAGGAGCGGGAACAGGATCGTGGAAATGATGAAGGTCTTTTTGCGCACGCGTGTCAGGTATTCGCGGCGTATGATGAGAAAGGTCTTGTTCATGTGGTTGATTTAAGCAGTGACGGTTTGGAATTGACGGGCGGTCGGCGTGCCTTCCACCAGGCGAATGAAGATATCGTTTAGAGAGGGGAGGATCTCGTTGAAGGATGTGATCGCATGGCCGTCGTTCAGGAAATGCGACAGCAGGTCGTTCGACGAATAGCCTTCGTTGATCCGGACCACCAGCGCATGTTGTTTTTGTCCCACCACGTCAAACACGGGGCTTGACGACACTGGCTGCGCATCAGCGAAGGAGATCTCGAACAGGTTTTCCTTGAACTGCTGCTTCACGCCCGACACGGTTCCGTCGAGGATCTTGCCGCCTTTGTTGACAAGCACGATATGGTCGCAGATCTCCTCAACCTGCTCCAT
>JAQBNP010000184.1 GCA_028288515.1 Flaviaestuariibacter sp.
ATCTTTAGGTCCCTTAAAAAGCACCCTATGTTCAAGATCCTCATGCCCCTCGCCTTTTCCGTCGGAGTTCAACAGGCCAAGATCATCAGCAAGACCGTTGCCGCAAAGTCGGTTGCTCCGGTAGCTGTGGTGGTGAAGGGGAAGTGAGAGAGTGAATAGTGAATAGTGAATGGTGAGAGAGTGAATGGTGAATAGTCAATCGTGAATCGTGAATGCGGGACCTGCCTTGGATTTGCGTGAACTGCTGTTCCGGCCTTGAGCGCTGATCATTGACCATCGAGGATTCTTCATCGACCTTCTCTCATCAGCAGCCCTATTCTTCTCCCCTCGTACCTTCGCGGCCCATGCGCACCGAAGCCACCAGAACCATCCGCCTCGCCGTCCCCATCATCATCGGAGAGCTCGCGCAGATGTCCCTCCACATCGTTGACACCGCCATGGTCGGCGCCATCTCGTACCGCCAGCTGGCTGCGGCCGCGCTCGTCATGAGCGTCATGAACATCCCCTTCGTATTCGGCATCGGCATGACGATCTCCGTATCGCAAATGGTTTCCATGGCCCATGGCCGCAAGGACAGCGGGGCCGTCTCCCATTACCTGTTCAATGGCTTCCTTCTGTGCACGGTCACATCCATCATGATCTCGTTGGCTCTTGTTTTCGGCACCGGTATTCTCGGCCATCTCGGGCAGGATCCCGACGTGGTTGCCCTTGCGGTTCCCTTTATGAAGCTAATGGGCTTCTCCATCATTCCCATGCTGCTGTTCATGACATTGAAGCAGTTTGCGGATGGACTTGAATTCACCCGCACAGCCATGCTTCTCTCCCTCGTGGCCGTCCCGATCAACATCTTCCTGAACTGGGTATTGATCTATGGAAACCTGGGCGCTCCGCGGCTCGAGCTGCTCGGCGCGGGTTGGGCGACGCTCATCACCCGGACGCTGATCTTTGGCGCGCTCACCCTCATCATCTTCCGTCACCGGACCTTTGGAGCATATATCGGCGTGCGCCGCAGCCAGTGGATCGTTCGGCGGCATACGATCCGTGAGCTCCTCTCGATCGGCGTGCCCAGCTCTCTCCAGATCGGTATGGAAGCGGGGGCCTTCGCCGTTTCCGGGATTCTCATCGGCACCATCAGCGCCGTTGCCCAGGCTGCTCACCAGATCGCGCTGAGCTGCGCCGCGTTCACCTTCATGGTATCAATGGGGCTAGCCCAGGCCGGGTCCATCCGCGTCAGCAATGCGTACGGCCAGGGGAAGTGGCCAAAGATCTCGGTCATCGGGCGGTCCACCCTGCTGCTTGCCCTGGCCTACGGCATTGTCTGCGCCATCGCATTCACGCTTTTCCGCCGTCCACTGGCTGCCCTGTTCAATAAAGACGCCGCCGTTATGGAGCTGGCCGCCACCCTCCTTCTGTTTGCTGCCGTGTTCCAGATCTCCGACAGCACGCAGGCTATCGGGGCGGGACTCCTGCGCGGCATCAAGGACGTGAAACGCCCGACAGTCTTGATCTTCCTGGCCTACTGGGTGATCGGCCTGCCGGTCGGCTGTCTCCTCGGCTTCACCTACGGAATGGGCGCCCGCGGCATGTGGCTTGGGCTGATCCTCGGCCTGACCTTCGCTTCGGGTTTTTTGTTGAAACGGTTTTATGCACGGCTCAGAGAACAGGCATGAAAAATGATGACGATCGAATACAGAGTTTCGAATGTTTAAGAGGTAATCATCTGATTTGGGAACACGTTGGAGACGGAATAGGCTGGAAACCTGGTGATGCAGCAGATGGCTTCGTTTGGCGCCATGACGGCATGGTCCGAGGTGCGGGACATGGCTTCGTTCCTCGCCATGACGGCGTAAGCAGGCTCTCGAAGCGACCCACTCACTATTCACTATTCACCATTCCCGCCTTCGTGCCCCTTCGCGCTCTTCGTGACTTCGTGGTTCAACGACTCTCCAAAAATCTAAAATCGTCAATCTAAAATCGTAAATCCCCCCATGCTTTCCCGTACACCTCTTTCCATTCTCGACCTAGCCCCCATCCGCCAGGGCGCCACCGCCGCTGATTCATTTGCCGACAGCCTCCGCCTCGCCCGGCTGGCCGACTCGCTCGGCTTCAAGCGCTACTGGTTCGCCGAGCACCACAATATGGAAAGCGTTGCCAGTTCCGCCACCGCTGTTCTTATCGGCCATATCGCCGGCGGCACCTCCACCATCCGTGTTGGCTCCGGCGGCATCATGCTTCCCAACCACGCACCTCTTGTCGTCGCGGAACAGTTCGGTACGCTTGCCTCACTCTATCCCGGGCGCATCGATCTTGGCCTGGGTCGCGCACCCGGCACCGACCAGGTCACGGCCATGGCACTGCGGCGCAACCGCATGGAAAGCGTCCATGATTTCCCGGAAGATATCCGCCAGCTCCAGGCCTATTTCTCGGCTGACAACCGCACGGCCCGCGTTCGTGCCATCCCCGGTGAAGGCCTCGAGGTCCCTATCTGGATCCTCGGCTCCAGCACCGACAGCGCACGCCTCGCCGCGCATTTCGGACTGCCCTATGCGTTCGCCTCCCATTTCGCGCCGACCTACCTGCAAACCGCGCTGCGCCTGTATCGCGAGGGCTTCCAACCCTCCCAAACGCTCACCGCACCGCACACGCTTGCCTGCGTCAACGTGATCGCGGCGGAAACGGACGAAGAGGCAGCCCGCCTGGCCACATCGTTCTACCAGCTGGCCCTCGGCCTCATCCGCAACCACCGGCGTCCGATCCAGCCCCCGGTGGACAGCATGGACGGGCTTTGGAGCGATGCAGAGCGCGCCGCCGTTCAGCAAATGATGGCCTACTCATTCATCGGGAGCGGTGAGACGGTCGCTGCCGGGCTCAATGCCTTTCTTTCCGACACGGGGGTAACCGAGCTGATGATCGTCTCGCACCTGTTCGATCCGGCCGACAAGGAACGCTCCTACCGCATCCTCGCCCGCATGAAAGAGCTTGGCCAGGTCGCCAAATAAAAACAAGTTCGAACCGAAAACGCCAGCACAAATGAATCAGTCGCCCCGCCTCGAAGCCGTCATGGCCGATATCACGCGCATTGCCGCGGACGCCATCGTCAACGCCGCCAACAGCTCCCTGCTCGGCGGCGGTGGTGTTGACGGCGCCATCCACCGCGCAGGCGGACCGGCGATCCTGGAGGACTGTCGCCGCATTGTTGCCCGCCAGGGCGGCTGCCGGCCGGGCGAGGCAGTGATCACCGGCGCGGGCAACCTCCCCGCCCGCTACGTCATTCATACGGTCGGCCCGGTCTGGACCGGGGGCGCCAGGGGCGAAGCCGACACGCTCGCCTCCTGCTACCGGAACAGCCTGGCCCTCGCTGCCGCTCACGACTGCACCTCGGTGGCATTCCCCGGCATCAGCACCGGCGTGTACGGCTACCCGAAAGAAGCGGCCGCCGGGATCGCCGTACACACCGTGGTGGAAGCCCTCGCTGCCGGCAGCACGGTGAAGCATGTGATCTTCGTCAGCTTCGACGCACAGGGGCTTGCCCTGCTGAAAAAGGAAATTGCGCGCTACCCTCTTTTTCAATGAGTCCTGATATCCACCGTCCTCGTCGATCTTTGCCCTTTATTTTGAAACCAATGCGCTTCTCCCTACCCATTTCCTGTCTCATTGCCCTTGCCCTTCAACTGCCGGCCCGCGGCCAGCGTGGCTCTTTCATCCTGGCCGGCACCCTGACCGGCCAAAAGACCGGCGTCATTCACCTGTCCTACCGCGGTGCCGATGGGAAGCCGGTGCGCGACAGCGTCTCCCTGAAAGCAGGCGCCTTCCGGTTCTCGGGCAGTCTCGCCCAGCCAACCCCCGCAACGCTCTATACGACACGAACCAGGCTGAAGGACGAGGACGATACGCATGTTACAAACCTGTTCCTCGAGCCCGGCAGGATCACAGCCATCCTTCCGGCAAAAAACCTGAAGAAAGGCCGGGTCACCGGGTCGCGCTCGCAGGCCGACCTTGACCGGCTCGCACGTGCGGAGGACTCCCTTTTTGCGCGCTGGAAGCCACAGTGGACGGCCTATTGGAGGGCGATCGCACAGCAGCACCGCCACGCGGAAGACAGTCTGCGGAACACGGCCATCGCCCGGTACAATCTTGTGCTGGAGAACCTTCGTAAAGATTTCATCCGCCACCATCCGCGCTCATACGTGAGCCCCTGGATGCTCGGGCGGCTTGGCCTGCCGGCTGACACCGCTCAGGCGATCCTGGCCGCGCTCGATCCGATCGTTGCGCAATCGCCGCCGGGACAGGAGCTCGCAAGCTGGATCCACTATGCCCAGCGCCTGAACCCAGGCCGCGAGGCGCCGATCTTCACACAGCCCGACACGGCGGGGCGGACCGTCACCCTGTCCGATTTCAGAGGGAACTATGTGCTGATCGATTTCTGGGCCTCCTGGTGCGTGCCCTGCCGGGAAGAAAGCCCGTTTCTCGTCAACGCCTATGGGGCCTACCGCGACAAAGGCTTCACGATCGTTGGTATCTCACTTGACGATCCGCATACACGGGCTGCCTGGCTGGACGCCATTCGGAAGGACGGTCTCGCCTGGACGCAGCTGAGCGACGGCAAGGCCTGGGAAAACACGGCGGCCCGGCTGTATGCGATCCCCGAAAGCGGGATCCCCGCAAATTTCCTGGTCGATCCGAACGGCGTGATCGTGGCGGTATCCCTGCGCGGAAAAGAGCTGGAGGAAACGCTGGCGCGGCTGCTGAAATGAAGCGGGACAACGGTTCCCGGGCATAAAATCGGAACTTGGGGAGCCCGGATTCACCAGGCTCTGCGTACAGGCTCGAATCAGGCTTGCCAATTCTTTCAAAATAAAGAGCGGGCTCTTTCGTTAAAGGGGCAACAATCGTTATTTTCATTTACCATGAGAAACCGGAACCTCGCCCTTCTTCTCCTTCTCCTTGCATTCATGTTTGAACGCGTGTCCGCGCAAAGCGGAACGATCCTTCTCTCGGTGACCCAGGTAGCCCAGAAGCTGCACGAGCAGCCGGCACTGGTCCTCGACCTCCGCTCCGCGCAGGAATTTGAGATGGGCCATATTCCCGGCGCCCGGCGCATCGATTGGAAAACAAAGGGGATGGCGGCGCTGGCAGGTCTCGACACGACGCTCCCGGTACTTGTTTACGATGAGACGGACCAGACGACGGCTGAAGCCGCCGATGCGCTTCGAAACAGCGGTTTTTCACGCGTGATCCTGTTGCAGGGCGGCTTTGCCCAATGGCGCCTGGCGCGGCTGCCGCTCGAAGTTCCGGTGCCTGCCAAGCTGGTCAACCTGACATCGCAACAATTTGGCGCACTGCTGCGGACGGACAAAACGGTGATCATCGATGTGTATGCCGACTGGTGCGGGCCCTGCAAGGCGATGAAGCCGCACCTCGAAAAAGTGGAAAAAGAGCTGGCCGGCCAGCTCACGGTGATCCGCATCAACGCCGATGACAACCCCGAGCTGATGAACGGGCTCAATATCACGGCGCTTCCCACCCTTCTTATTTTCAAGAATCAAAAGCTGCAGCAGGCGAGCGTCGGATACCTGAATAAAGCGGGAATCCTGAAGCTGGTCAGGTGAGCATGCGGTTGAGCAACGATCATTGAACATTGAATATTGAATATTCGATGCTCAATGTTCAATGCTCAAGGTTCTGAGGGCGTGATCGTTTTCGACGAGATTCAGGGAGAAATGAGTGCAGATGACGCGATGCTGGGCAGAAATGAGGCATCTCACGTGCAGATCGTTCGCGCACCACGGAAATTGCCAATCTTCACGTGCAGATCGCTCGCGCACCACGGAAAATCTTCACGTGCAGATTGGCCCGCACCCGACAGAAATGCCACATCTTCATGCGAAGATGGGCCCGCGCCCGTGAAAATCGCCAAAAAAGAGCAATTTTCGAGCGTTTTACCGAAAAATGAGGGAATACGGCGTCAATCGCACATAAATTTGCCCGAAACTGGTCATAAATTCCCACTAGGATACTATTCACAGGCTTTTTTCAATCGGCACTCCCCACTTCCCACACAAACGGCCCGCGCGTCTTGCCTTGACAATCGGTCATTGACCATCGAACCTTGCTCATTCTCCCCTCTATACTTTACCACTTACCGCACCTACGTTCACCGGTATCCAGATCTCTTCCTCCGACCCGGTATCGTTGTTCCGGTATTTCTTTCCCAGCAATTCAAAATGAGGCCGGTTGTCGAGCCTGTATCCTGAGGCCGGCAGCCAGGCGCGGAAGATATGGTCGAAGATGCGCGTGTCGCTGCTCGATCCGCGGTAGTCGAAGACGGCATAGGTCCCGGCCGGTATCGTCAGCAGGTCCATGCCTTCCGGCACAACGTCGGCTTCCCGCTGCTGTACGGCCGCCCATTTGTCGAACACGCGCGTGGGATCGAACCTGTCGAAATAACCAGGATCATATACCTGAACGGCGAATAGTTCACCAGCATCGCCAGCCTCGTGTCGACGCGGCATGAAGCGGCGCCAGAGCTCGCGCGTCCGGTTCTCCGACAGGGACATGGGCAGGCACGTCCCGACCAGCCGCTTTTCGGGCAGCTGAACGAGGCGGGGTGACATGGTGAAAGTGGACATGAGAGAAGAAACAAAGAAGGGCGGTCGATGGCAGGTCAGGATTGCACGAAATGCCAGCAGACGCCGGCGCGGTCGATCAGGTTGACTTCCAGGCCATAGGGCTGCTGTGTGGGCGGGTTGATGCGGATCCCGTGGGTTTCAACCAGGCTCTTCTCGACAACCATTTTGTAAAAATCCGCGGCATCGTCCACCTGCACGCTCACCATGAAATTGCCGGCAAACGAGGGGTTATCGTACTGCTGTAGGATGAAGCGGCAGGCGCCGTTCTGGAAGCCTGCATAGCCGCCACCCTCCCAGCTGATTGAAAAGCCGAGCGCAAGGAACAGGCTGCAGGCGGATTCAAAATCGGGCCCGGACGGAATGAATGGCTCGAGCGACAGGAATTTCATGGCAACACGGTTTGAGATGGATCAAAAGCTTTTTTGGTGACCTTTTCCGCCGATGGCAGGTAGAGCGGGAGTGCCGCTGAGCCGTACCAGCCGTAAAGCTCCGGCTCGAGGAGCCTGGCTCCGATGGCGGGATCGGTTGCCAGAAGGGCTTTGGCTTCCTCCATCGTGCGGACATTGAGGATGAAGATGCCCCGGTACCCTTTTTCATTGTCCTCCATCGGACCGGCCACGACAAGCTTTCCGATGCGGGCGAGGCGCTGGATATTGCGCAGGTGACCTGCGAAAAGACTGTCCGTGCGCTCTTTGTCAGCCTTGCCGCTGCCTCCTTTCAGGATCACAAGCACGTATGATTTCATCCCATATTCGTCGGCCCCGAGCGAGTCTGCCAGCGCCTTGTTATAGGTGGGCGCCTGGGCGGAAGCGATGCAAACAACAAGCAGCAGGGAGCCGGTAAGAAGCAGTCTGGAAATAAAGTGGAACATAGCAGTTGTTGACGGTCGGGAAATGCGATGCCGGCACAAAATAAGATGGCGGGGTGGTATTGGCAAATCAGGTCGTCGGAGCCGGATCGAGACGTTTTTCAAAGCACACGCTGTTCTCGATGCCGGCATACTGGCCGTAGTTGGGGATCTGTGCGTAGCCGTTCTTCCTGTAGAGGGCGATGGCCTCGGGCTGCTTCTTGCCCGTTTCCAGAACGCACGCGCTGGCGCCCAGCTCGCGGGCCCAGCGTTCCAGCTCTCCGAGCACGGCTGAAGCGATGCCTGCGCCGCGTTGTTCCGGCATCGTGTACATACGCTTGACCTCCAGGGAGCCGGGCTCCCACAGCTTGATGGCGCCGCAGCCAACAGGGATCTCGTTGCGGTAGGCGACGACACAGTGGCGGATGGTATCGATCTTGTTGAAGGCGGCATAGAAGCTGTGCTCGCTGCCGTCGCGGAGGGCGAGGTCCGCGTCGAGAAGGCGAACGAGGGAAATGAAATCCGGGTGGGTGCTGTCGGTGCGTTTGATGGTGATCATGCGGCAGTTTTTGCAGACCGGCGGGCTGGTCAATGTTGCGAAGATCGGAAAGGGATGCCTGAGACGGGCAACAGGACAAACAGGATGGATCATAGCAATACCCTTCCCTGAAATGCAGGATCCCTTTTCGCCAAATTCGTACCTTCAAAAAAAACCGGTATGGCCAGCCAGCGCTTCGAAAATGTCGACATGTATATCGCTGCTTTCCCTGCGGCGACACAGGCGCGGCTGAAGTCCCTGCGCCGGGCCATTCGTGCCGCTGCGCCGAAGGCCGAGGAGGTCATCAGCTACAATATGCCGGCCTACAAATACAAGGGCGTGCTTGCTTATTTCGCGGCCTATGCGGCGCATGTGGGCTTCTACCCGACGGCGGCGCCGTTGGTGGCGTTCGCGCCCGAGCTTACGTCTTTTGTGACGTCGAAAGGCACGGTCCGGTTCCCGCTCGACAGGCCGATCCCGCAGGCTCTTGTGAAGAGGATGGTGCGCTTCCAGGCAGCGCGCAACGAGGAAAAGGAGCTGCTGCGGCAGGCGCGCAAAAGCGGGAAGAGGGCGGGGAGAGAGTGAATGGGGAATCGTGAATGGTGAGTGAGTGAATGGTGAATAGTGAATGGTGAATGGTGAATGGGTCGTTTGGTGAGCGAGGAGTGAGTCAATAGTGAATGGTGAATAGTGAATGGGTCGATTAAAGTGCTGGAGTCCCAATCCGCCGGCTGTCATCCCGAGCGCCCCGCGAGGGAGCCCCTGCGCTACGCAGCCGCCCGTCATGGCGAGGAACGAAGCCATCTCCCGCACCTCCAGAATGTCATCGCGAATCAGACCAGGGAGCCCATGCGTTACGCACGCTGTCATGCTGACGTATGTCAGCACCTTTCCCTTACAAAGGCAACCACCCCCAGCTGTCATCCCGCAGGGACCCGAAACGTGCACCTGAGGAGAGCTTGAACCACGAAGCCACAAAGAGCACAAAGAAGCACAAAGAAAGAGTATGCTCAACTAAGTGTGTCAATTTAATAATGATTAAATTGATATACGATGGAAAAGAAACCATTTGATTTTGATGCCTTTGTAAAGGAAGCCGGAGAGCAGCTTCGTTCGGGCAG
>JAQBNP010000276.1 GCA_028288515.1 Flaviaestuariibacter sp.
ATTTTGCGTGGAACAGGCTCTCGAGGTGCAGGAGATGGCTTCGTCATCGCCATGACGGAGAGCGCGGGATGACACTGGCCTGTTTGCCTTATTCGGCAACCCGGTAGATGGAGCGCGTTTCGGGTCCCTGCGGGATGACAGCCGGGGAGGTGCGGGTGCTTTCCAGGGAAAGGTGCTGACATGCGTCAGCATGACAGCGTGCGTAACGCAGGGGCTCCCTCGCTTGGGGCGTTCGGGATGACAGTCCGAAAGTTTAGACTCTCCAAAAATCTAAAATCTAAAATCTAAAATCCTTCTTTGCGTCTCTTCGCCTTCCTGGTGGCCCAAGCCCTGCCTGCTCTGGTATGGTTTTACTAGCTTGTGGCTTATGCAACCATTGCCCCTGACCGTTCGCCGGGCCCTCGAGCTGACGGGCCTCTATTTTCTCGGCGCCATTATCATCGTTGGCAAAGACATTATTACGCCGATCGTCATGGCCTTCTTCCTGGCCATCATGCTGCTGCCGATCTACCGGTGGCTGCGAAAGCGCAAGCTGCCGGAGTCGCTCGCGATCTTTTTGTGTATCCTTTTCCTGATGGTGATCGTGGGCCTTCTCGTTTGGTTCTTCTCCTCGCAGATCAGCCGGCTGGTGGCGGACTTTCCGCAGATCAAGCAGAACGTCCAGCAGCACCTCGCCACGCTGAGCCAGTGGGTGGATCACCGCTTCGGCTTCTCCACGGAAAAGCAAACAAAGCTGATCAACGAGCAAAGCGAAAAAATGCTGAATTCGGCGGGCGGCATCCTGGGTGGCGCCGCGTCGTCAGTCAGCGGCATCCTCATTTTCGTGGGCTTACTGCCGATCTATATCTTCCTGCTTCTCTTTTATAAGAACCTTCTCCTTCGTTTCGTTTTCCTCTGGTTTCCGACGCAAACACACTCGAAGGTGGAGGAGGTCATGCGTGAAAGCGAAGTGATCATCAAGAGCTACCTCGTGGGGCTGCTGATCCAGATCACGTATATCACGGTGCTGCTGGGCGGCATCCTGATGATCATCGGCATCAAGCATGCCATTTTGATCGGGGCGATCTTCGCCATCCTCAACCTGATCCCTTATGTGGGCGCGCTGATCGGCAATATCATCGGTGTGCTTCTTACGTTATCCTCCTCGCAGGAGATCTGGCCTGTCTTCGCTGTCCTGGGAACCATTGCGTTCGTCCAGTTTCTCGATAACAATATCCTGATGCCGCGCATTGTTGGCTCAAAGGTGAAGATCAACGCACTGGCAACCATCGTCGGCGTGATCGTGGCGGGAGCCGTGGCCGGCATCTCGGGCATGTTCCTGTCGCTGCCGGTGATCGCCGTGTTCAAGATCATCTTCGACAGGTCGGAGACGCTCCGGCAGTGGGGCGTGCTCTTTGGGGACGAGCGGCCAAAGAAAAGCCCGATGGCTTTTCCGATGCTTCGGAGGGCCACCAGGTCTGTCCAGGAAAAGCTGGAGGATGAAAACCATATCAAGCGTCCCGACGCTTAGGCCGGCTGGGCCTGCGAAGGCTCCATACGCCGCAGGTTGCGGTGGATCTTGTGGATCTCCTGGTGAAGCGCATCGAGATCATCCAGGGGCCGCCCTGCACGCAGGGCCTGCTTCAGTTCCTCGTTCTTGTAGGTGAGTTGTTTGCGCAGCGCGCAGCGGATGTGATGATTGAACTCGTTCATATGCAGCAATTGAGAGGAGTGATGCTGCAAAATTTGAACCAAACACGGTCGTGAATGGTGAATGGGTGACGCGGAAGTGTAGAACGGGAATAGAGGGAAACAATGATCGATGATCGATCGTCAATGCTCAATGACCAGTTTCGATACCCTCGAGCGGTTCGCGGATGATCAGCGCTCATCACGCGCTTTTTGGCCAGAGTACCGGGACCGACTCAACATCAACCCATTTTTGCTCATCTGTCGGTGATGGACCATCGGCACATGACCGTCCGAGTTCCGTCGCGGACCAGCCCTTTTCGAAACCTTCCGCTCAATCCCAGAGGCAGCCGACGATCCCCCTCCGACGCGCGTAATTCACTATTGACGATTCACTCGTCTCCTTTTCCCGCCAAACCCGCTCTTCCCATTAAATGGCCGGGATCATGGGCAGGGCCGGCAATGCAGCCGATGCCGGGGCGGTTGCGCCGATGGCTGCATACGAGCTTCCCAGGAAATGTTTCCCGATCTTACCCGCAGCTTTCGCGCGCAGGCCGGTGCTCTGCCGTTTGTAGCGCATCGCCAAAAGCCCGATTGCGAGCAGGCCGGCCGCCAAGGCCACCCGCTTCAGCATGATGCCTTTCCCGGAGGGGATATGGGAAGGCGCTCCGTCGCTGTCAAACGTCACCGCTTCTTTCACGTAGCGGCCGGTGGCCGGGATGCCGCGCTGCCAGAAGTTGCGCGCCAGCTTGTGCAGGTCCTTCCGGGCTTCATCTCCATAAAGCGCCTGGCCGTGGCCGGTCACGATCACGTTCGGTTCCAGGGCGGCCAGCTCTTTCACTGAATGCGCAGCCGATACCCAGTCTGGTGTAAAATATTTGGGTGGACCGCACAGGATCTTCTTCTGTGTTGCCACGGAGAGGGCCGATTCCTGCATCGTTGTCGTGAAGGCATCACCGGCAATGAGAACGCCGTCGCCGTCGCGGAAGAGGCTGATATGACCGGGTGTGTGGCCGGGCGTGTGGATCCAGCGCCAGTCCGACAGCTCGGGCACCATACCGTTTTCAGGAAGCTCCTGCAGGTGGTCCGACACATCGATCGGGGCGTTTGGAAATGTAAACGAAAGAAGAGATAAGAGTCCGCCTCCGACAGCGGGGTCGGCGGGCGGATAGGCGGCCTTGCCCATCAGGTAGGGACGCTCGAGGCGATGGCAATAAACCGGCACACCCCATTCACCGGCAAGTTCCTGCAGCGAGCCGCGGTGGTCGAAATGACCGTGGGTCATGATGATGGCGCGCGGCGTGCTGCCGGTGCTGCCGAAGATCGACCGCGCCATCTCGCGGATCTTAGGCGCCGACGTGCGGAGGCCTGCATCGACAAGCACCCATTCAGTGGCATCGCGATTTTGAAGAATAAATACATTCACCAACATGTCCTTCATCCGGTACACGCCCGGTGCCACCAGGTATACATTGCTTGCCAGTTCCCGCTCCGCTGTCGCCGTTTGCTCACGGCGGTCGACCATTGCCTTATTCATAATACGCCTCGTTTATTGGTGAAGGCAATGGAGAACAAAGAATATACCATGCGGGCTGACGGAGAGCTTTTCGATCACCCGTTCACGGACGATGCAGGACGTAAAAACCGGCCACCCCGAGTGCTGCGAAAAGGTTTAAAAACGGCTTGTTAAATCATGGAATTATTTTCAGGCAACTGATTGTTTATCAATGGATTGTTAAGCAATTAAGAAGAGGAATTCTTTAACAATCGACCGGGTCCGTTGGCATGGTTTAGGCACTTGTGTGTGTACATTCTAATCAATAAAAAAACAGCTATGAAAAAACTTTTACTCGTTATGTCCGCCGCTACTGTCCTGGTTGCCTGCAATAGCAACCCCGACGTACAATCGGTTTCAAAAGTGAACAGCATTTCTGCAGATACCTCGGGGCTGGCCGCCTTCCAGGCCGCACGCCAGCAGCAGGCTCTTGCCTCAGTTGCCTTAGTCGAAGAAGCCCAGGCTCCTGTGGTTGCAAAAGCCGCCGCTCCCCGGGTTCGGACCGTGACTCATTATGTTCCGGTTCGTGCAAAGGCCAGTTCGGCAGCCCGCACAAGCTCTTCTTCCGTGGCGAAAGCGTCTGCTCCCGCCCCGCAGGTGATCAACTCTGAGTCTTCCAATGCAGCGAAAGCGAAAAAAGGAATCAGCAAAGCCGCGAAAGGCGCGATCATCGGTGGTATCGCCGGTGCGGCAGGTGGCGCGATCATCAACAAGAAGAATCGTGTTGTCGGCGCCGTGATCGGTGGTGTAGTTGGCGCGGCCGGTGGCTATGGTATCGGGCGTGGCATGGACAAGAAAGACGGCCGGTCATTCGTTCCCCCTACGTATAACTAGGCATCGCAAACGTTTTAGAAAGGCTTCCTTCGGGAAGCCTTTTCTGTTTCTGATTTACGATTTACGATTTCTGATTTGATTTTGGGCCACCGGCTTCCAGGTCCGAACCCAGCGCCCCGCAAACTGAACCTCAACAATTGGAACGATTTTTTATTGAGTAGAGGACCGGCTGCTGTGGGACGATCCCGAGGGCAGTCGTCATCATCACCTTCTAACGAACCTAAAAACCAGATTATGCCTGCATCTAAACCACGGACAAAAGCACAGAAAGTACTCATTGTTGAAGACGAAGGCGATATGTGCCTCCTCCTCAACATCATGCTGAACGGCAAGGACATGGAGCTCGACCATGTGAAGAATCTCGCCGCTGCTGAAGAATATCTACAAAATGAGCAGCCCCAGGTCATCATCCTCGACAACAAGCTGCCCGACGGTTTTGGGCTCGACTTTATCCCGCTTCTTCGCAAGAATCATCCGGCCAGCAAGATCATCATGATCTCGGGCTTTGACGGCTCTGCCAAAGATGCTGCCATCGAAGGCGGTGCGTCGATCTTCCTGGAAAAGCCTTTCACACGCGACCAGCTATACCAGGCCATCCGCCAGCTGATGCAGGAAGAAACGCAGCCCGTCGTCGACTAAGAAATTTCACGTGACGAAAAAGCCATCCGCTGCGGGTGGCTTTTTTATTGCCCGTGTGAGCGCCGCACCGATTTATTTTTAGGCCAAACCTTGTCCATGACGGCTCTTCTCCTGATCGATATCCAAAACGATTTTTTACCCGGCGGCTCACTGGCCGTACCGGGCGGCTACGAGATCATTCCTGTCGTTTCCGCACTCCAGGGCCGCTTTGAGCTGGTCGTCGCAACACAGGACTGGCACCCGCCCAGCCACAAGAGCTTCGCATCCAACCATCCCGGTCAACCGGTTTTTTCCCAGGTCGAGCTCGATGGGCTTCCGCAGGTTCTCTGGCCCGACCACTGCATCCAGGGCACCGCCGGCGCGGCGCTGTCACAAGGGTTGAGCTGGAACTGCGTAGAGGCAATCTTCCGGAAAGGGACCGACCCCGCGATCGACAGCTACAGCGGCTTCTACGACAACGGGCATCGCAAGGCCACCGGCCTCGCCGGGTACCTGAGGGAACGCGGTGTAACGGACATATGCATTGCCGGCCTGGCGGCCGACTACTGTGTGTACTATACGGCGAAAGATGCGCTGGATGCGGGATTCAGGGCAACCGTTGTTGCCGATGCAACGCGTGCGATCGACGCGGACGGATTCCGCAAGGCGGCGGCAGACCTCCGCGAGCGCGGCGGCCTTGTCATGACCAGCTCAGAGCTGTGAGGGTAGTGGCCTACTCGAAGGTTTCTTTGTACGGGGTGAGCCTTGTGAACTCCACACCGCAATAGATGCGGGCGAGGCTGACATTCTTCGACTGGTTATACTCGGTGAGCCGGCTCTCGGGTACGATGCGCCAAAAGTTCTTTGATTTCAGATCCTTGAAATCAGGCTCGCGCAGGAAAAGTCCGAAGATCGACGCCCTCTTCTTGAACGTGATCTTCACGCACGCTTCGGCAAGCGTTGCTTTTTTGTTGAGGAATTTCTCGATGTCTTCGCTGTTCATAATGTGTTGTTGAGCATGAGGCCGGGAATCAACCCGATTCATTGAAAGATAAACCAAAGAGTTGGTGATGCCTATTTAGATTTGAGAAACGAGCGATGAAATGGATGACGTCACGCGCCGATTGTATGAAACAGTCTTGTGTATCCTGCCGGATCTCACATGCTTGTTTGGCTCGACGCAATGAAGATCGGTGTCACAGGTTGCTCAAAGAAACGGTTCAACTCAACCAAGGGACGGGGGTTGGTGTATGTGAGCCGTTGCCGGTCGCGTTTCCCTCCCTCACTATTTCGTACCTTTCACCCCGAGGCCGCCAACAACTGTCATCATGAGTATCACACGAGCAAGCAAGGACCTTTACCAGCCACTATCACCGGCGCACCGCCAGCGCCTCGCCGACATGGTCGCGAAACTACGCCCACTGCCCGGTACCGAAGCTTCACTGAGCGCTACCGAGATCTGCTTTTACGAGCTGCTTCAGATCCTGAAAGGCTACTCCGTCGACGATGCCCCCAACCCATTTCTCGTTGACCTCGAAGCGATCCGCGAAGGAGAATACGAGAAATGCCGCAACCGGTTCGTCAGCCTTTCCATCCGCAACAATGCCGTCCGCCTTTTTAAGAACAAGCTCATCGGAACCATCAACATGTGGCTTGAAAATAAGCCGTCCCGCTAATCCCCCTGCCTGCTCTGCAACCCGCTGCCACGGTGGCTAAGTACTACTTCTTAGCAACTCAAAATACCGTGCTGGCCACCTGTCCCGGGGCTGTCCGCCGGCGTACCTTGGCCCTATTAATTCCGCTCGCACCCTCCCGACTTTTTCACCAATGCCCGCTGATCCTCATATTTCAGTTCTTCCCGACATGAGCCGTCTGGCTCATTGTATCCTGGAAGCGTCGCCCAACGCAGTTGTGGGAATGGACGCGACGGGTCACATTCTTTTTTGGAACGCGCGCGCCGCGAATCTCTTTGGATGGGAACGGGACGAAATGCTCGGGCAAACCATCTGCGATACGATCTTTTCCTGCACCGAAGTTTCGGCAGGCCACTGGCCACCATACGATGATGCGGCGGCGAGTGGCGAAACATGGGAACTGACGGCAATCGATCGTCACGGAAAAAAGTTCCCGGTTGAAATGACGCTATGTCCCGCTGGTGAAGGGACCGATCGTTTCTACTGTGCGTTCATGCGCGACATAACATTGCGAAAGCAAGCCGAGGAGGAGCTCATTCACCGCAAAGAATTTTCAGAGCTTCTGATTAACAGCCTCCCCGGTATTTTCTACCTGTTCGATGACCAGAACCGCTACCTTCTCTGGAACGAAAACCTCGAAAAGATCACGGGCTTTCTTCCGGAGGAGATCCGCAACATGTCACCCCTCGATTTTTTTGACGGGGACGACAAGGCGCTGATCGAAGCACGCATGCAGGACGTTTATACCAACGGCTCGGCCGATGCGGAAGCCAACCTGACAACGAAAGCCGGCGACAAGGTGCCCTATTATTTCTCAGGCAAATACATCGAGGTCGACGGAAAGCCATGCGTGATGGGCATGGGCCTCGACATCTCGGGACGCGTTCAGCTGCAGCAGGAGCTCGATGAAAAGACGCGCCAGGTGCAGCAGGAGATGACAACCGCCGTGATCACAGCGCAGGAATCCGAGCGCTCCCAGCTGGGACAGGAGCTCCATGACAATGTCAACCAGGTATTGACAACCGTAAAGCTGTATAATGAAATGCTGCGCGATGGATTGGGCGAGCCAGCCGCCATCGTGGAAAAATCCATCCGTCACCTGCAGGGCTGCATCAACGAGATCCGCAGCATCTCCAAGCGCCTCTCCGCGCCAACATTGGGCAGCATCAGCCTCACGGAATCGATCAAGGAATTAGCCGAATCGATCAACCTCACGAAGAAGGTCAACATCATCTATACGATCGAAGGATTTCTCAACCGCGATATCAGCCAGGACGTTCACCTGGCCCTTTACCGCATTGTCCAGGAGCAGCTTAACAATATCATTAAATACGCCGACGCATCCTTCGCGATCATCACCATCAAGCGCATGGGCCGGACGCTCGAGCTGGTCATCCGCGATGATGGACAGGGCTTCGATCCGCGCACCAAAAGCAACGGCATCGGCCTGAGCAATATGAAGACGCGTGCCGAGAGCCTCGGTGGCCGTTTCCGCCTGCACAGCGCGCCGGCCTGCGGCTGCACCGTATCGGTCTGGATCCCGCTCCAGGCGGACGTACAGTGATCAGGAGCCTTGTTCCGACCGCTTGCGGTAATCTTCACGAACCGGTGTAAAGATGTCGAGCAGCTTGCATTTCGTCAGTGCCCTCCCACCATGCTCTACGTTTGACGGGATCACCATGACATCGCCCGGACCGAGATCATAGGGCTGCCCATTGACCACGAGCTCGAAACGTCCTTCCAGCACCTGCGCGACCTGCTCATGAATGTGGCGGTGGAGCGGCATCGCGGCGCCTTGCTCAACCGACCAGAACGCCAGGGTGCACTGCTCCGTGTGCACGAATTTGGCAACGTATCCCGGGATGATCTCGATCGGCCGGATGGTATCCGTATGAAGGTGCGGCATGTGTGTTCGTTTCGTCAAACTTACGCGAGGAAGAATTTGCGCGGCGGCTAAAACCCAGTGGAGATGCTGAACACGAAGAAATTGTTCTTCCTGATCGCCGCTCCTTTCTCCCACTGGTGGAACAAGCCGACATTCAGGTACACATCCGTCACATGAAGATTGTACCGCAACAGCTGGTTGACGAGCAGCCCCGATTCCTGGTACGATCCACTATAGGTGCGGATCCCCGGGTTCGCTGCGATTGATGAAGCGCCCAGTCCACCGACCACGGCATTATGGACAAACCCGAGAAACGGCTTGCTCAGGCGTGTATCCCAGAAGAACCGGTCCATGTCATGACGGTACAGGAGGCTCAGGTAGCGATCGCTGTAATAATCGAATGGACGCATCGTTACGAAGCCGCCAGCAGAATAATAATGTGAGCTGCGCAGGCGGACACCATTGCCGGCCATCAGGAAGGACCGCGGCAGGGCGCCGGCACCGGCTTTGACCCAGCCTACTTCGAGTCGATAGGCATCGCGGCCCCACCTGTTTCCATGAAAGGTGTAGGTGACTGCTGCGAGCGCACGCAGGTAACGGTTGTCATAGCCGGCGGCATGCACCGTTCCGCGCGCGAGCCTCACATAGGCGATCGGGTATTTGGTTTCTTCGGGTATATAATCTTCGAAGACGGGCACGCGGCGCTCACCATACGCATAGCGGAACCCAATGGCCGCTTCCGTTGCCGTGAAGGCCGGGATCTCCTTGCCCCCTGTTACGAACGGAGCTGCGACAAGCGGACGGATCCGTGCCTGCGAAACTTCGGGCCGCCATTCCCAATAGCCCGTCCGGAGGTTGGCTGACAGGCGCACCTCGCGCACCCGCTCCGGGCGGCCCAGGAGCCAGTTGCGCAGTCCCTGGCGTGTGAGCTCTTCGTGCAGCCGCACCTCGCCGGGATTTCGGTACGCGTCCTCAACGCCAACCTTCACCCACGACTCGCGGCCGAACCCTGTATAGGCCGTGATCGACGCGCCACCTTTCCACTGGTGGTCCTTAAAGCTGAACCCGGCCCAGCCACCTGCCGACACGCGCTTCCACAACTTGTCATTTGTATAGAATCCGGCGCCCAGGCGGGTTCCCTCGTAATCATTCTGGGCGATGAGACGGTTGACGTCCAGGTCGATAACGCCGATGGGCAACCGTCCCATGCTGAGCCGGCTCGTGGCCGTGATGATGCGCTCCAGCTTGTATTTCGTTGCGAAGCTGTCCATGAACAGGTAAGTAGCCTGGTCTCGGGCTTCGATCGTGTCGCCACGAAATCGCTGCCAGTCCGCCGGACCGTGCAGGTCGATCGAATCGTGCAGCCGCACGGGATGGGCCTTGTCGAACGGAATGGACGCCGGCCTGTCGAAGACGACCGAATCAATGACGGAATGCCCATGCCAATCGAGCGATGCGGTCTTCGACATGACGCGCCGCATGACCAGCTGGTAGTTCAGCTCGCGTGGGAACCAGCGGCCGTCGCGGTATGCGTACACTTGCTCGAAATGGATCTGGCGGTCTTTCGTCGTGTCTCCCGTTGCGCCGAGAAAATGCGAGATCGCGTAGCCGTTGCTGTTGATGTAGACCTGGCCTTCAAGACCGTTGAAGGCCGCGCCGGCTCGCGGCTCAAACGAAAGCAGGAAGACGGTGTCCGTGCCGACCTGCAGCTCTTCGACGAGGTGGAAACGATAGCGCCCCTGCCAGCCCCGCGCGATGGGGTTGCTGTAGTCGATGCCACCGAGATTGATATAATCAGTGTACAGGTGAAAGGGCAGAACGTCAGTGACGGTATTATGGAAATACGTTTTTTTCAGTCCCGAGAACCGCGATGCGAGGATGATCTCCTGCAGCTGCTGCGGCTTCCGGTAGAGGCGCCTGCTGTAGGTTTCGGCAACAAGAAGGTGCCTGTCCGGGCTGAAAAAGTCCGGCTCTCCCAAAGCGGAGTCGGCTTCCACCGCGGCTTTATGCAGACGAGCGGCGGCCGAGTCGGTGCTCTCCGGCACCAGGCCAAGCAGGTCAGCCGACATCTTGTAATACACCAGGCATTCATAGCTTGCATACTGCTCCGGGTTGTGAAGCGGCTTGTTTCGCACGGCCGTATTGACGATGCGGGCAATGCGTTTTTCATCGGAGCGGACGATCACCTCGCCGAGCTCGTGAGCGGACGGCCCGAGAAACACAGTATCGCCATTGCGCAGGTGGCCTGCTTCGATCGTTCGGGGCGCATGCCCGATGTATGAGAACGTAACGGGTTGCCCCGTAGAGACACGGACGGAGAACTGGCCGTTGATGTCGGTGATCACGCCGGATCGCTGGTCGCGCAGCTGTACCGTAGCAAAGGCAAGGCCCTTCCGCGAGGTGCTGTCCGCAACAACGCCCGTGAGCACTTGTGCGCACAGGCTCAGCGAGACCGACAGGAAAAACAGCAGCAGGCAGGATCTCATACGGTGGAAGCTTGAGCTCCCAAGTTCGGTTTTTCCGGGAATTCCAATTGGGTCCTATTTGCCGATGGAGCCCATCATCGCCTCGGGGTACCGTGGACCCGATGCCGCTCCTTTCGGTGCGATCGCATCGATGCCGGCCAGGTCCGCGGCGCTCAGCGTAACGTTCAGGGCACCGATATTCTCCTCCAGATAGCGCAGCCGCTTCGTGCCGGGGATCGGGAAGATGAAGTCACCCTGCGCAAGCACCCACGCGAGGGCAAGCTGCGCTGTCGTGCACCCCTTCGCCTCGGCGAGCTCTTCGATCTTTTGAACGAGCTGCAGGTTCTTGTCGAAATTCTCTCCCTGGAAGCGCGGGGAAAAACGACGGTAATCGTTTTCGTCGAAGTCCTCGAATTTTCTGATCTGGCCGGTCAGGAAACCGCGGCCCAGCGGGCTGTACGGGACGAAGGCGATGCCGAGCTCGCGGCAGGTATCGAGAATCCCCTCTTCCGGGTCGCGGGTCCACAGGGAGTATTCGCTTTGAAGGGCCGTGATGGGGTGCGTGGCGTGCGCTCTGCGAAGCGTTTCGGCATTGACCTCACTCAGTCCGATGCCGCGGATCTTGCCTTCGGCCACCAGCTCCGCGAGTGCCCCAACGGTCTCTTCGATGGGGGTGTTGGGATCCTTGCGGTGCAGGTAATACAGGTCGATAACGTCTGTGCCCAACCGTTTCAGGCTCGCCTCGCACGATGACCGCGCATAGGCCGGCGTTCCATTGACGCCGCGCTTCGACGGATCGTTCGGGTCGCGGACAATGCCGAATTTGGTTGCCAGCGTTACCTGTCCCCGAAAACTTCGGATCGCCTGCCCCACGAGCACCTCGTTTGTGAAAGGGCCGTACATGTCAGCGGTATCGAAGAAGGTGATGCCGCTGTCGAAGGCAGCCTGGATGACACGAGTCGACTCCGCATCGTCCCGTGTTCCGTAAAAGTCGCTCATTCCCATACAGCCCAGTCCAAGCCTGGATGCGACGAGGCCGTGCGATCCCAATGGTCTTATTTCCATAAAATGAATTGTCGTTAAGAAGATACGGCGCTTGTGCTGCCAAGAGCCTTCCGCACAGCGGGCGCCACTTTCGTGCCAAGCAACTCAATGGCGCGCATTGCCTGCCGGTGCGGCAGCGGACCGAGGCTCATCTGTGCAAGAAAACGGGTGTTGCCAAAGATCTCGTGCTCGTAAAGGATCTTATCCGTCACCTCTTCGGCACTGCCCACAAGCAGCGCCCCCTCGCGTCGTGTGGACGCATCAAAGTCGCTGCGGGTCAATGGCGGCCACCCTCGCTCTCTCCCGATGCGTCGCATGACTTCGGCATACGGTGCAAAGAACTCGTCGCGCGCGGCCTGCGAGCTGTCGGCAATGTAGACGTGGGAGTTGATCCCCAATTGAAATGAGCTCATGTCGTGGCCGGCCTTTTCGTAGACCTCGCGATAGAGCCTCGTAAACGGTGCGAAGCGCGCGGGCTGGCCGCCGATGATGGCCAGGGCCATGGGAAGGCCTTTCTCCCCGGCACGAACGACGGACTCCGGCGTTCCGCCTACGGCTACCCACACCGGCAGGCGGCCGTTGACGGGCCGTGGGTAGACACCGCGGTCGGTGATCGTTGCCGTGTGCGCTCCCGACCAGGTGAGCCTTTCGCCCGCATTGATCTTGAGAAGCATGTCGAGCTTCTCAGAAAACAGGACGTCATAATCGGCAAGATCGTATCCGAAAAGAGGGAAGGATTCGATGAAGGAACCGCGGCCGGCCATGATCTCGGCACGACCGCCCGACAGGAGATCCACGGTTGCGAACTGTTGAAAGACACGAACCGGATCATCCGAGCTGAGCACGGTCACCGCGCTGGAAAGCCTGATCTTCTTCGTGACCATTGCCGCGGCGCCCAGCGCAACGGCGGGCGCAGACACGGCATAGTCCGGCCGGTGGTGCTCGCCGACTGCAAAGACGTCAAGACCGACCTCGTCGGCCAGCGCTGCTTCTTCCATGAGGTTGGCGAGGCGCTCTTTTGCGCCCACGTTCTCGCCAGTGACCGGATGCGTTCCCACATCCGCAAACGTATAAATGCCGATCTCCATCAATCAAAAATAGCACGGGATCGGCGGCGCCTGCGGCAGGCGCGGCATCAGTTTTTCAGTAGTCATCCAGATACAGGATCTCATGACACAAAATGTGGTTTCATACCAGATCGCAGACACGATTGACGTGAAGGAATTCAGCGCGGCCTTCGAGGGGGAGCTTTCCTATAACGATCCGTCGGAGCTTTTTTACCGGACGGGAGACGACCAGTATGTCTACGTTTTTAAATACGGAGCTGTCTGCTTTCTCAATTGCGATAATGCGTTCATCGAAGCGGTTCTGCGGAGGATCAAGCCCTATTGCAAGAACCTCTTCAGCAACCCCCTGACCGATGAGTTTATCGTGGAGACCGATGCGCGCGAGGTCCGGGTAGGTTTCAACAAGATCGAGGTTCCCTCGTCCGCCAGCACCGACGTGCTGCGCCTGGTCATGCTCAACGTTTCGCAGTCAGTGGCCCTCGACTATTACGAAGAGCAGACCGGCCGCCTGCTGACCGAGACCAACCGCCATACGCAGCAGCTCGTTGATCGGGGAAGACTGGACATTTCCGGGAAGAAGCTCCGGCAGTATATTGGCAAGAGCCTCCTGCTCCGAAACCACATTGCCGAAAATATCTACGTCTTCGATTCGCCGCCCGAGACCTGGGAAAGCGAGAGCCTCAACCGCATCGATTCGGACCTCAAGCGCACCTTCGACCTGCAGGTCCGCGTGCGCACGATCCATGAAGGACTTACGATCATCAAGGACAACCTGGAGCTCTTCCGTGCGCTGTTGCAACACCGCTACGGCAATATCCTCGAATGGATCGTGATCGTCCTGATCATGGTCGAGGTACTGAACCTTGTGTTCGAGAAATTCTTTTAAGGACGGTCCTCGTAGATGAGGACGGCAATGGCCACCACGACTGTGTACTGGTTCTTCTCCGCACCGCGCGCGGATTGCACAACGCTGTCCACTGCAAAATCGAGCCCATTGACGGAGTAGTTCTTCTTGCCTTTGCGGAACACCGAATCGCCGTCGAAGCCGGGCTTGTGCTCGCCAATGAGATTCTCGATGGCCATCTCGATGACATCCTGCTCCACATCCTCATCGGTGCGGCCGATGGCCTCTTCAACCTCGGTCATATAACCGTGCATTGACTTGTCTTTCGGCTGGGCCATCCCGATGCCGGCCGCGACAAGCTGCCCCGGCTCGTTCGTCTGGGACTGCGCAATGACGGCGAACGTGATCTGGCCCGGTGAGATCATTTTCATTCCCTGCTCAACCGTGATGCGCTTGCAGCCGGGAGGAATGATGCTCGACGTCTTGATGAGGTTGCAGGTATGGACGCCTGCGTCGCGGAGGGCTTCTTCAAAAGCGCGGAGGTCTTTCTCATGAACGCCTTTGCCCTTCGTCAGGAAAAAATGGGTGGGTATTAATGCCATGCAGCGATCCCTGCAAAGTGGATACCATGGGGAAGGTGAGGTCATCCATTTGACCTGCCGTCAGCGGCCAGGGTATCGTCCATGTCCTGCTGGTCCTGAGCATCCGGAACGTCCTCGATAGAGGCGACCTCGCGCAGGTATTTTTCTGCCTTGCCGTCGAGAAGCTGGTTGCCGGCGGGTTGCTCCGGGTCCGGGCGGGGGGCGGGGTTGCTGGCATTGCCGGTTCCTGGGTGTGGGGCGTCCTGGTCCTGTGGTTTCTGGGAGTCCGTATTCATGGTCGCTGTTTGATGAAAGAATGCGTCAGTGCAAGGATCGAAAACTTCATGCCATCGGCTGTCCGGCAAGCACAAAAAAAGCGGGCTGGTGCCCGCTGCAGTTAGTTGTTCTCAAGTGCAGTCAATTTTTGTTGCGACGGTTTAGGTTTGTAACGGGCTTTTCAACAGGTTTGATTGGATGTGGTGTTTCAGTAGGTGTTTCTTTAATTGGATGGTGTAAAGATACTGTGGCGGAACAGGGTTGGCGATGCAATCCGGTGTGCGGGGTGACCCCATAGCCAAAGGGCGCGGTATGGTCGGCGAATGCGGCAGAGCTTTGCACCGGGGGCAAAAAAAGAAGGGCTACCAAGAATGGAAGCCCCGTTAAAACCTAAACCGTCCGACAAAAAGTATGTTAACGCATGCGCGCTGTGTTCAAAGGAGCGGCCTGGTGAAGGCCGCGATGTTTTTATAGGTTAGCAACAGCCGCTCGGGTTGTTGATGCGACAAAGGGAAACAAGGCACTGCTTGCCACTCTCACAATTCACTCACACTCAATGCTTTGTTTCCCTTTGTCGAAAACATATATTGAAAAGATGGTGCCAGAAATTCAACAGGCGCATTGAGGGCTGATCTTTTTTAATTTTTTTTAAAACTGTGTCATTCCGGGTGCAGATCGGGGCAGAATTGTAGAACCTCTTCTATTGGATTTCTGCCATTTTTCCTTTAGCTTTATTTCGTTAAAACCTAAACCGTTTAACCGTACAACAAAAAGCCCTTGCGAAAGGGCTTTTTCATTTTTGCCAAAACCTTTCGAATGAAATGCATCTGTATCATGCTCCTTTTTTTCCGGAGCTTTTTAGCGGTTGCCCAGCAGCGTGACTCTGTGATCCTGTACTTTGATTTCAACAAATCCCTTCTCTCGCCACCCGCACGTGCCGCTGCCGATACGTTCCTGGTCCGCTACAACAGCATCGGCGCCGGGCCTGTAACCCTTTCCGGCTATTGCGACAGCGTGGGTTCCGACCGGTATAACGACCGCTTATCGGTGCAGCGTGTGGCAGCAGTGCAGTCATACCTGCGCTCGCGCGGGCTCGACATCGCGGTGATCGCCGGGCAGGCGGGCTATGGCCGTCGCATGCCGGTCAATGAAAATGCCACTCCGGGGGAACGCGCGCTCAACAGGCGTGTGACCATCAGCTGGACCGTCCCGGGCGGATCGGATTCAGCGTCCGCGGTGAGCGAAACCCTACCTGCTGACCTGCAGCCGGCTCTTCCGCAGGCCGCTCTTGACACAGTTCGCGCAGGCCAGACGATCCGCCTGCGCAGCATTCATTTTTATGCAGGACGCCATACCTTCCTTCCGCAGGTAAAGCCGGTGTTGGAAGACCTGCTGGCCACGATGAAGGCAAACCCGGGGCTTGCCATCGAGATTCAGGGACATATCTGCTGTGATTTTTCCGGCTACGACCAGGCTGATTTTGACTCAGGTGACCGCCACCTGTCGCGCAACCGTGCTCAGGCTGTTTATGACTACCTCGTGGCCGGCGGCGTCGATGCAGGGCGGCTGCGCTACCGCGGGTTTGCCGGTAGCAGGCCCCTCATAAACCCGGAGAGGACCGATGAAGACCGGACACTCAACCGGCGTGTCGAGATCCTGATCCTTCGGAAATAAGCGCGCGGGAAACTTCCCGTTGATGGAAAGAAGCGCGTGAGGAGAATAAAGAGCGGGGAGGTCCGGGGGTCATTTGATCTTGTAGATCCCGTTCTTGACCGCGTAGAACGCGATCCCGATGGGGCCTTTCACGCCGATCTTACGCATCAGCAAGCCACGGAACTCTTCGATCGTACGGAAACTGTAGCCCATTTTTTCAGCGATCTCCTTTGAGGTTTTTTGCTGGCATACCAGCTTGATCAGTTGAAGTTCTCTTGGTGACAGTTCGA
>JAQBNP010000289.1 GCA_028288515.1 Flaviaestuariibacter sp.
GGAATTCAAGGTCTTTGTAGGCGGCTTGCAGGGCGGCGAGCATCACGCGCCAGGCATCCCGTCCGCGCTGGTCGGCCTGGTGGGCAGCTTCCTCGGCGGCGCGCTTTTCAGCGGCTAGGCGGTCGGCTTCAAGGCGCTGGGCGGCGGCTTCGTCGTCTAAGCGCTTTTGTTCAGCTGCACGGGCCTGGGCGGCTTGCTTTTCAGCCTCCACCCGCTTGGCCTCGATGGCATCGTCCTTGCGCTTTTGCTCAATGCGCTTGGCCTTGTCCAGCTTGGCCTGCTCGGCAGCCAGGCGGTCAGTTTCTGCCTGCAGTGCGGCGCGCTTCTCGGCCTGCTCTGCGGCCAGCTTGTCGGCATCAGCCTGCAAGGCGGCGCGCTTGTCGGCCATTTCCTTGTCGAAGGCGGCGCGCTGGGCGGCCATTGCCTCGTCGGCCAGGCGGTTGGCTTCGTCGCGCCGGGTCTGGGCAGCGTCGGCCTCGGCCTTGCGGGCAGCTTCTGCCTTGCGGTCGGCTTCAGCCTGGGCGGCGCGCATCGCATCCAGCTCTGCGCGGTCGATGGCGGCCTGTGCCTCGGCGGCTTCGCGCTTGACAGCCGCGCCGTGCAGCGAGTCCAGGGTGTCGAGCGTCTGCATTTTGGCCTGCAGGGCTTCTCCGGTGCGCTCGCCCAGCACTTCGTTCAGCAGCTCCATGCCGTCCAGCTCGGTGCGCAGGGCGTCAATGCCGGCGGCGCTCAGGCTCACGGCCTGGATGGCCATGGCGCGGATCGCGTCGATGCTGGACTGCGCGGCGGCGGCTGCGGCGGCCTTGGCGGCCTTGATGGCTTCCTTTTCAGCCGCTACCCGGTCTTCCTCGGCCTTGATCTGCTCATGAATCGGGGTTTCCAGCGCCACCAGCTCGGTTTTGATTTCCAGCGCCCGGCCGTCAATGTCTTTTTTCAGCGCGTTGAGCGCATCCTTGGACGAATTGGCAACCTTGTCGATGGCGTAGCGAATCTCACGCACCTCGATCCGGGCGGCCTTGGCGTCCTTCATGCCCTCGGCGGTGCCCACGGCATAGGCGACGTTCTGGTATTTGGTGCGCAGGGAGTCGAGCCCGGCCTCAACCCGGTCGATTTCGGTCATGGTGCCCTGAACCTGCACCAGCGCCAGCGCGGCTTGGCTTTTTGCAGTGGCCTGCTCAACAGGCTCGATCAGGTCGATGGGGAGGTCTTGTTTGCCCATGGTGTGCTTTCAGTTGAAGTAGAAGTAAAGAAAAATCGCGCCGCCAGTCATCAGGACGCCAGAAGTCCAGCAGTAGCCCCAGGCGCTCAGGAAAGGAGGCTTGGCAGGTGCAGTAGCTGAATCGCTGCTGGCAGTCACCAAGCGGCAAGCCGGGCTGCAGGTGTAGGGTGTCGCGCACGGCTGGCGGCTTTTTCCGCAGTAGTGGCGGGCAACGGGCTTGCTCGCGGCTACGCAAGTGCGGCTCTTTTCACGCTCTTGCTGGACCTTCTCGGCCAGCAGTTGTTTGATGGTGGGATTCACAGCGCACCGCCTTGGGCCACCAGCGAGGCACGGGCAGCAGGGACACGGCACACCAGATCGCCGCTCTTTGTCCAGACCGGCACGCGGTTGAACTCGGCGCAGAGGGAGACACCGCCATCAGCCACGGCGGCGCTGTAGTCGGCCATGTCCTGAGCGGCTTCGGTATCGCTCGGGCCTTCAGCGCTGCAGCTGGCAATGAAAACAGCGGCCAGCAAAGCCGCCAGGAGCCAGCTGAACGGGTTGTTCAAGGGTTCGTTTTTCATGCTGCAGCTCCTTGTGGGTCAAGCGTTTCGGGGGAGTTTTCGTAAACCGCAAGCGCCTGGCGGTGCATGGCAGCCAGGGCGGCAATCGAGCGGGCGTAAATATTGGATTTGTTTTGCAGGCTATCGAATGCCTTTTCAGCAGCTCGCATTTTTTGGCGTGCAGCAGCAATGGCATCCTTGCGCCACAGCGGGTAGAGGTGTTCGGGGCCGCTCATGGCCTATGCCCTCAAACGGTAGTGAGCAGGCAGGCGGGCGATGTTGCTCAGCTGGGCGGCGTGGGCTTTTTCAGCCTTGTCCACGTTGTTGTAGAGGTCGGCGGCAATGGCCTGGGCCTCGGTCATTTCAGCCGCCACGATGGGCGCGACAGGCGCCACGGCTTTCAGCACCTTGACGGTGTAGTCGTGAAACGCGGCATTGGCCATCATGCAGCGCACGAATTCAGGGCTTGACAGGCGCCGGCAAGCCAGCATTGCGTCAGCCATCATCTGCGCGCAGCTGTCTTGCTCTACAAGCACTTCAAGCGGTATGCCGGGAATCGTTGCCTCGTCCATCACATGCTCCTATTTCGCTACCGGGGGATTCCGGCTGCGTTGACTTTTATTGTAAAAGAAACTTTAACAAAGTCAACATAGGTTTTCTTTTTTATTTTCACCTGTAGTTATATACAGTGTAAAAAATTCTCTTAAATCGTTAAACTGAAAGCAAAGATTGATACTTCTTTCACATTTGAAACAATTACTAATGTCCGTCCTACACAAACACGAGAATATTTCTTACGCCAATGGCTGTGGGAATTTTGAAAGAAATATTTTGTTAACACCTGAAGGGGTGTTGGTGGTGGACTTGCGCGGGGCGATTACGCGCACGACGATTACCGGGGTCATGCGGCAGCTGCGAGAGTCGCATGCGCGTGAACCGGCGAAGTCATTTTGTGTACTAGCAGACAAGGCTCTGCTGGTGCTGGGTAGCCGAAGTCTGGATGTGGCCGGCCCAGGCGAAGCCCTACGGCTCAGCGGAACGCTGGTCGTGAATGAGGCGGCCTATCCGGCCGTGGATGTGTACGCGCAGCGCATGGCGCGCTACGGGGTGCTGCGGGTGGCGTTTACTTCACGCGTCGAGGGTCTTGCGTGGGCGACACGCCAGGCGCTGATGGTGACGGCGCAGGAACTTTGGGAGAAGGCACGACGGGAGAAGGCATGGCGCTCTGCCGTGCAATATGCACCATGAGTGCGTAGGCCTTCTGTTTTTCTTCCAAGTCCGTGATTTCGTCCAGTTGACGCGCTAAGTCGAGCGCCATCGGTGAATAAATGGTTGACGGTGTTGCTAGGGCGGCAGCCACAGGCGCAACTTCTGCGGGGGCGCTCTCATCTGGTCCTTTAACCAGCCGGTCAAGAGTCCAGCCGAACAGGTCGGCAATGCGCTCGTGATCTTTGGCGGGCACTCCGCGCTTCTTCCAGCCCGCTATCACTTGTCGGGTTTCCTTGAGTTGTGCGCCAAACCAGGCATTAGTTTTGTTGCGTCGATGCAATTCATCGGCAATATTTTTCCAAACAGTCATTCCCAATTTTTGCACTGGTATGGCGACATGTTGTTTACGTGCAGTCAACTTGTTTGCTACACTGTTAACATGACTTTCCGCCATACCCCTCTCCAATACGCATTCTTTGAACTCGGTGGCAAGACGGCTGTGGGTGCGCTCCTGGGCGTTTCCCGTCAGGTTATTCACGCCTGGATCAAAAACGGCTTCCCGGTTCATCGCTGTACTTTGATTGAGACTGCTACGAATGGCTTGCTCAATCGTCAATTGCTGCGGCCTGACGACTGGCATATCCACTGGCCGGAACTCAGCGTTAAACCGAGTCCCCATCCAGCGCGGGAGAACCTCGATAGGGCGGCGAAAAATTTGGATATTACTCATTCAGTAACTTTACATGCTGTCAACAAGCCGACGACGTAAAGACACAATTTATTTCACGTTGTTTGTATTTACACACAGATTCGGGGTATAGCGCAAATGGCAGATGACAACAAACTTCGCCCTGTGATGTTCTCTCGCAAGGCAACGATTGCCCCCTTGGGCGCCTTGACCGAACCGGCCAAGACCTATGTTGACTTTGACACCATGCAAGCCTTTCGCATCATGGTCAACAAAGCGGGTATGGACGTTAGCAGCGCCATGCGTGACTGGATTTATCTGAAGGTTCATGGCAAGTCCTATACCGACATCTGCGCTGAAGCTGCCAAAGTTAGTACGGATTCGCCGTCCGCCCTTCGCCGCACGATGTTCTCCCGCAGGGGAATGATTGCCCCGCTGGGCACGCTGACCGAGCAGGCCAAGACCTATGTTGATTTCGACACCATGCAAAAGTTTCGCGCCATGGTCAACGACGCCGGCATGGACCTGAGCAGCGCTTTGCGTGACTGGATTTATCTGAAGGTGCATGGGAAAACTTATACCGATTTCTGTGTTGATGCTGCC
>JAQBNP010000298.1 GCA_028288515.1 Flaviaestuariibacter sp.
GAGGACCACATTGCAAAGATGCTCAAGCTGCTGACAGGCGACTATTGGACGCTCCACTTTGTCGCAGGGGGTGAAGCACCGCCTGCCGGCAAGGTTAAAGTCGTGCCGCATGATTGCGTGTGCCTGCTCTCAGGTGGATTGGATAGCTTAGTAGGTGGCATTGACCTCGTTTCCCAAAGCCGACGGCCCGTCTTCGTCTCTCAGCTCGCGCACGATGACTCACGTCGACAGGTGTCATACGCGACCAGGCTGGGCGGCGCCAATGCACACTGGCAGTGGAGTCACGGCATCAACTTCTCCGGTCCGCGTGAACCATCCACGCGTGCCCGGTCTTTGGCCTTCTATGCCTTTGCTGTGTTAGCTGCCTCTCGGCTTGCGGGAGAGCGTGTTCAGGTATTCGTGCCTGAAAACGGATTCATCTGCATCAATCCGCCATTGGTACCAGGCCGTGTGTCGAGCTTGAGCACCAAGACTACCCACCCCCAGTTCATTGCGATGATGCAGGAGCTGCTGGACGGACTCGGAGTCGGCGTGGCGCTTGAGTTACCCTACAAATTCAAGACCAAGGGTCAGATGCTGCAAGAGTGCCGCAATCAGCCACTCCTAGAAGAGCTTGCGTCCGATACCACGAGCTGCGGCCGCTTTCGGACCTACAACCGCACCCACTGCGGCCGTTGCGTCCCCTGCATGATTCGCAAAGGGGCGTTCTACACATGGGGGCCAGACCGGGATGGAACAGACTACGTCCACGACTCCCTTGTTGAAGCTGACAAGTCCAGCGGCCCCGACGATGCAATGGCGGCAGCGCTCGCGGTGCTCACCGTAGAGGAACGAGGACTCGACCGATTCTTGGGTGCAACGCTTGGCTTTGCCACGACGGACGAACGGTCTTCGTATCGTCGGGTATTGAGCGACGGTTTGGCCGAGGTAGAAGCGATTCTGCGGAGGGATGGCGTGCTTTGATGGACTTCCATTGCCATCTGGACCTTTACCCAGGTGCAAAAGCGGTCTCGGAGGAGGCTGCGCTTCGTAATGAGTTCACATGGCTCGTGACCACCAGTCCTCGAGCCTATGAGGCTACGTCAAAAGTTCTTGGGCATGTTCCGCGTGTGCTCATCACTCCTGGCTTACATCCAGAGTTGGTCGAGCGCCGCGCTGACGAGCTCCCTCAACTGTTGAAGCAGATGGAGTGGACGGCGGCGGTGGGCGAAGTCGGCATTGATGGCTCCTACCGCTTCAAGTCGAGCCTGCCAGCGCAGCGGCAGGTGTTTGATGCCGTCGTGTCGCACAGCAGGGAGCTCGGCGGCAAAGTCTTAAGCATCCATTCGCGAGGCGCTGTAAGGGAGGTTCTACCCATTCTGCTCAAGTACCCCGGCTTCGGTACTGCTGTGCTTCATTGGTTTACCGGAACCGTCGCAGAGATGGAAACAGCGTACAAAATGGGGTGCTGGTTCAGCATGGGGCCAGCCGCATTCACAAGCGCAGCCGGTAGGGCTCTCGCCGCTCGGCTCCCGCGCGACAGGGTCGTTCCCGAAAGTGATGGACCTTTCGCCCAAGAGAATGGAGTACCTGTTCAGCCGTGGAGCATGGGAAGAACGGCTCAGCTTTTCGCCCAGCATTGGGAATGCACGGAGCTCGAAGCGTTAATAACGCTCAATGCCAACGGACAGAGGTTGTTGCGCGCAATGGGCTGGACTTCTTAGCAAATCGCCAGAATTGGACGGCTTTCCCACCGAGTGCTGGCCAGCAGCTTTTGACTGCCAAGGCCCCGCGTCTGCGGGGCGCAAAGCCCTGCTTGAGCGAGCGGGCAAGGCGGGCGGATAACTGCACGCCCTACACTGCACTGGCAGGGCGTCAACCCCTCGCAAACATCCAACCCCAGGGAGTGAGCCGATGATTGAAGCCTTGATCTCCGGCAGGCTGCAGGGCCAGCCCATTGAAAAGCTGGCCAAAACCGGCAAGCCGTATGTCACGGCCAAGGTGCGCGTGCATGCGGGCGAAGCGGACGTGTTCGTCAACGTCATTGCCTTTGGTGAGGCGGTCTGCGCGGCCTTGCTCGCTCTGGGCAGTGGCGACGCCGTGTCGCTGGCCGGCACCTTGACGCCCAAGGCCTGGATCGACAAGGAGGGCGCGGCCCGCCCGGCGCTGGACATGGTGGCCAGCCAAGTGCTTACCGCCTACCATGTGACGCGCAAGCGCCGGGCGCTCGAGCCCAGGGCGCTAGACAAGCGCCCGCCCCTGCCGGCCAGCAGCCCCGAGCCACGCGATGACCTGGACGATGGCCGCCCGCTGGACTTTTGACGCGTGCTTGGGCCAGCCGGTCGTACGGCGGCTCTTGGTCTTGGGCGTTGGCCTTCCTGGCCCGGAGCCAACCGTATCCTGCCCCGGTAGTCATTCGCTACGGGCAGCGCCATTGTTTTTGGACGGCAAGCTGCCATAGCCAAACATACCCGAGGCGTGTGCATTTACTTTGCGCTTCCAGGCATTTTTGTTCAACAATTTATCCCCTGCATCATTTTTAAAAGGACCCTTGCACATGCCTAGCAAAACTGCTTTTGATGACATCTCCAAAGCCATGCAGGAAAGCCTGGCCAAGCTCAGCCCGGGCGCTTCCCAGGAAGCGCTGGCGCCTGTGATGGACAACCTCAAGGCCTGGGGCGAACTCATACAAACCC
>JAQBNP010000222.1 GCA_028288515.1 Flaviaestuariibacter sp.
GGTTGCCGAAGAAGGCAAACAGGCCAGTGTCATCCCGCGCTCTCCGTCATGGCGAGGAACGAAGCCATCTCCTGCACCTGGAGAGCCTGTTCCACGCAAAATGCCCAAGCTTCGCAAACAAAGCAGAACGCGAAAGAAAGCCACTCCTTTTTACCTTTTTAAGCCTTGTTTCTTTCGGCGACACCCGCCGGAACCCCTTTTTACACGAGCGGAACGCTGTTTTGACACCAGTGGAACGGCATCCGACAAGAGCGGGACGCCCGCCGACAGTGCCGGGACGCCTGCCGACAGTGCCGGGAGGTCAGTGACAGCCGCGGAATTACCATTGACAGCGGCGGGACGCCCGTCGACATCAGCGGAACGCCCATCGACATCAGCGGGACGCCCATTTACAGCTACGGAATTGCGATCTACACACGCGGAATCGTCATCTACACACGCGGAATTGCTCTTGTTTCACACAATCCCTCTTCGCACCCCTTCGCGCCTTTCCGTCTTCGTGGCCCAAACTTGCGCTCCTTCGCGCTCTCTGTTGCTTCGTGGTTCAAAACACTCAGCCTTTCGCTCTACATTCGCCCCATGCTCAAAGGCTTTCCCGTCGACGAACAGACCCGCTGCATTCATTACAACTCCCCGCTCGACATCATCGCGCTGAAATTTCCCTGCTGCGGCGACTACTACCCCTGCTTCGAATGTCACGAGGAAGCAGCAGGTCACGCCGCCACCCGCTGGACCAAAGCCGACCTCTCCACGCCTGCCATCCTGTGCGGTGCCTGCCGCACCGAGCTCACCATCGGGCAGTACCTGCAAAGCCACAGCCGCTGCCCTGCCTGCGCCGCAGCCTTCAACCCCCGCTGCAGCAACCACCACCACCTGTATTTCGACTGGCTCGACTAAGGCCATCCTGTATCTTTAGCAGGCAAAACCAAACCTCCGTCCATGAACCGCATCGACCGGCTCTTCGGCATGCTCACTTTCCTTCAATCGAGGAAATTCGTTACGGCCGAAGCCCTGGCTGAACGCTTCTCGATCTCCGTTCGCACCGTCTACCGCGATATCAAAGCCCTCGGCGAACAGGGCATTCCGGTCAGCTTTGAAACGGGTCGCGGCTATTTTATCGTATCGGGTTACTTCCTTCCTCCGGTGGCCTTCTCCACGGAAGAAGCAGCCGCCCTTCTCCTCATGGAATCCGTTGTCACCGGCTTCGCCGATGCATCCATCCGGCGCCAGTATGGGTCCGCCCTTCAGAAAATAAAGTCGGTGCTTCGGGGCAGTCAAAAAGAAACACTGGAACGCCTGAGCGATGGCATGCGGTTCCAGGTACCCGAGCGGCTTTACAATCATTTTGAATACCTCACCACCCTGCAGGCAGGCATTGCCGGAAAGACCATCCTCGAGCTGTCGTATTGCAACCAGAAAGGAGAAAGCAGCCGTCGCCGCGTGGAGCCGATCGGTCTAATCTTCTATGCCTTCAGCTGGCACCTGATCGGGTGGTGCCATTACCGCCAGGCCTACCGCGACTTCAAAGTGTCGCGCATCTGCGGGGCCCAGGTCACAGAGGAACCGTTCACGATCTCAACGCACATCAGCCTGTCGGACTATATGCAGGAGCTGCCGGTGGCCTATTAAAATTTTTGGGTGCCCTGGTGCGACTGCCATAGGGTTGTCAGCAGGCCGCAGTTACTTTGCCTACAAACCAAAATAGTATGGATATTATTCAGGTCCTTTTGAAGGAGTTCGATTCGGAAGCCGTGATCACAAGAAAGATGCTGGACCGCGTGCCTGACGGCAAGTGGGACTGGAAGCCGCACCCGAAAAGCATGAGCCTCGAATCCCTGTCTGTTCACTTGGCGGAGCTGCCCGGCTGGGCCCACCTGATGCTGACAACTTCCGAGCTGGACTTCGCAGCAGCACCCTACGAGCCGACAAAAGTTTCGTCACCGGCTGACCTGATGGCTCTCTTTGAAGCCTCGTACGCCAAAGGCCGGGAGGCATTGCAAGGCGCCAAAGAAGAAGACCTTCTTCCCACCTGGACGCTGCGTAACGGCGAGCAGGTATACAGTGTTTACACGAAGTACGAGGTGCTGCGCCATGCCGTTGCCCAGAACATCCACCACCGCGCACAGCTCGGCGTCTACCTGCGACTGCTGGACATTCCGATCCCGGGTAGCTACGGTCCCAGCGCGGATGATATGAGCTTTTAAGAACGTGCAGGCTTGACGCCGGAACGACGCGGCCCCATTGGTCGGCAGGAGCGTCGCGTAAACCCGTCAGGCCGGCACTTGCGGCGATCGTCGGGTCATGTTCCGACCTGCCTTGCTGCTTAAAAATTACAGCCCGTGCGCCCGAGGAGCCAGTACAGGACGAGGAAGATGAGGATGGTGCTGATGCAGCCGCCGCCAAGCTTCTTGGCGCCGTAGCCGGCAATGAGAGCGCGTAACCAGTTGGGCATGATCTAAAGATTTGGGAACGACTCTTAAATTATTATGCCATCTCGGCAAGGCGTGCAAGCTGCCCGATATGACGGTGCGTGTGGTAGATCGTGAAGTAGATCCATTCGAGCCTCGTGAGCGTGCCGAGCGCCGGGTGCTTGTGCGCCTTGCATGCTTCTGACAGGTCGAGCGTGTCGATCTTGGTCTTCAGCGCGCTTCGCTGGTGTTGAAATGATTCACGGAATTGGTCGGGGCGTTTGTCAACATGGCCCGGAACAACATGATCCGGCGCGGTGCGTGGCGTCGAGGCATCTTCCATCGCCGAGCGGATCAGGTCGATCTTGCTGTCAGGCGGCCTGTTCGATTCGATCGTTTCGCCGGCAAGCACCTTGTTGGCAACGATATCGAGGATCAGGAGATGCTCGGCAACCTGCGCGGGCG
>JAQBNP010000223.1 GCA_028288515.1 Flaviaestuariibacter sp.
GTAGTAGCACATGGTGGGCGGAACGACGTCCCCCCCGATCTTGCGTGCTGCCATCAGGATGGTGGTCCCGGGCTCAACGTCGACGGTGATATTGTCGATCGTTACTTTAAAGAGTTTCTTTTCTTCAGCCATACAAATTCAAAATTCAAAAATCAAAAGTCAAAAAGCAGGTTTGAGACTCGGCTCCTCAGCCAGCATACCTATGATGGCTACTCACTCAAAATAATGCTGGCGATTATTTTCGAAAGCTCGTCGGCTTCCTTGAGTAGCTGGTTCAGTGTGGATTTGTCCATCTCCAGCGTGTCGCGGATCAGGCAAAGCCAATATTGGTTTCGTTTGCCGATTTGAGGGCAATTGCAAAATAATTTTTCCAATCTTTCCGGCTGCTTCCAGCCTTCCCTTCTACGAGGTTTGCGCCAATTGACGTTCCCGACCGTAGTAGCTGGTCGAACAGGGGGTGAAAAATGCGCTCATAGGAAGCCTCTTTGATAAACTGCACAAGGCTCTTTGAAAAGAGATAAGCCCGATGCCGAATATTATAAGGTTTCGCGTCGCCCTGCTCCATTATACAAAGATCTTCAGAATCCATCAGTCAAGTTTTTAGTCCCTCCAGCCCAGTAGTGAAGGTCGCACTACCAGGATTTTTTGACTGTTGAATTTTGACTTTCAAATCCCCTACGCCGTTGCCACATGAATCGGGTCCGCGTAATGCCGCAGTCCGAAGTTTGCTTTCTGCGCCTCGTCCGGGTTCAGCACATGCCACTCGAACTCGTCGCGGAAATGCCGGATGGCAGCCGCAACGGGCCAGGCAGCCGCATCGCCGAGCGGGCAGATCGTGTTGCCTTCGATCTTCGCCTGGATATCCCACAAAAGATCGATATCGCTCATCTTCCCTTTGCCGTATTCGATATTGTTCAGGATCTTCTCCATCCATCCCGTTCCCTCGCGGCAGGGCGAGCACTGGCCGCAGCTTTCGTGTCGGTAGAACCGCGCCAGCGTGAGCGTGTGACGCACGACGCACTGGTCCTCGTCGAGTACGATAAAGCCTCCCGATCCCATCATCGACCCAGTGGCAAAACCGCCGTCGGCAAGGCTCTCGTAGGTCATCATCCGCTTCTCCCCTTTTGCTGTTGTCAGCAACAGGTTTGCCGGCAGGATCGGCACCGACGACCCACCGGGGATACAGGCTTTCAGGCGCTTCCCGTTCGGGATGCCGCCACAGAATTCCTCGCTGTAAATAAATTCCTCCACCGAGATGGTCATATCGATCTCGTAGATGCCCGGCTTATTGATGTTGCCGCAGGCCGAGATCAGCTTTGTTCCCGTTGAGCGGCCCATGCCGATCCTGGCATACTCCTCCCCGCCGATCTCGATGATCGGAACGACGGCTGCCAGCGTTTCTACGTTGTTCACCACCGTGGGGCAATCCCACAAGCCCTTGATGGCGGGGAATGGCGGCTTGATGCGCGGGTTGCCGCGCTTGCCCTCGAGCGATTCGAGCAGGGCCGTTTCCTCACCGCAGATATAAGCGCCCGCGCCGCGCTGCACATAAATCTCGCAATCGAAGCCCGAGCCGAGAATATTCTTTCCGAGCCAGCCCGCCGCCTTTGCTTCGGCAATGGCCGTTTCAAGGATATCGACGATCCAAGCGTACTCGCCGCGGATATAGATATACGTGGTGTTGGCGCCCAATGCAAACGATGAAATGACGAGGCCTTCCACAAAAAGGTGCGGCAGGAACTCCATCAGGTAGCGGTCCTTGAACGTGCCGGGCTCCGATTCATCCGCGTTGCACACGAGGTAGCGGGGCACGCCTTCAGGTCGGGCAAGGAAGCTCCACTTCATGCCGGTGGGAAAGCCCGCGCCACCGCGGCCGCGGAGACCGCTCTTCTTCACTTCTTCCACGATATCGGCCGGCGCCATCTTGAACGCCTTTTCCAATGCCGTGTAGCCGCCGTTTGCGCGGTACACGTCGTAGGTCCGGATGCCCGGGATGTTCGCTTTTTCGAGTAATAGTTTTCTGCCCATTTTATAGTGTTCCCACGGGAACAGTTTTCGGTTTTCGTATCAGGAAACCTTGACGGCCTGGCGGGCCATCATCTTCCAGTTCTTTCCCTGCCGGGTCCAGGCCTGCAGGATATTCAGCTTCAATTCGGTCACTTTGCCGTCCTTGTTCGTCTCCGTACCTGTGAGCAGGTAGCGGGTAACGGCGGTCTTTCGATTGATCAGCACGCTTACCGGCCCCATCTGGATGCCGGTGTAGCTTGAAGGGTTGGCGCCGGCGCTGTGGATGGCCGTGGCCCTGTCCTCCAGCTTGCCGCCCGAATGCCCATACGTGATCTCCCGCGCATAGAGCTTATTTAAGGCAACGCTGTCCTTAGCCACGAACACCGCCTGGTGCACGCCGCGTACGGCAGCCAGCAGGGCGGCCTCGCGCTTGCCCTGTGCATGCGTGGCGAGCGAGAACAACAGCGAGGCGAACACGAGGATCTTTTTCATTTCTTAATTGTTGGCGGCCGCCACCGTCCGGCATTCCGCAATGAGGGCGTCCACTTTTTCACGGGTCAGGTGCTCCTTATAGAATTTTCCAAGCTGCATCATGGGCGCATAGCCGCAGGCACCGAGGCACTCCACTGTCTTGAGAGTGAAGAGGCCGTCAGCCGTGGTTTCGCCAACCCCGATGTTCAGCTTTTCCTTGATATAGGCAATGATGTCGTCGCTGCCATTGAGCATGCAGGGCCCTGTCTGGCACACCTCGAAGAGGTATTTCCCGACCGGCTTCAGGTTATACATGCTGTAGAAGGTAGCTACCTCGTACACCTCGATCGGCTTCAGGGACAGCAGCTCGGCGACATAGTCCATCGCTTCCGCGCTCAGCCAGCCGGCGTTTTCTTCCTGCGCGATGTGCAGCACGGGAATGAGGGCGCTTTTCTGCTTCCCGTCGGGGTAGCGGGCCATGATCTCCCTGACTTTTTGCAAACGTTCTTCTGAAAATTTCATGGTATCGATTCAAATTCAAAAATCAAAAGTTTAAAGGGTTCGCTCCGAGCGTCTGTAACCGGTCCAACTTCTCAATTTTAAATTTTTACTTTTTATTGTTTTGGTCGTTCGAACTCTTGGTCACCCTATCCATCCATCTCTCCCGCGATCAGGTTCAGCGAGCTCATCACGATGATCGCATCGCTGAGCATGCTGCCTTTAACCAGCTCTTCGTACGCCTGGTAATAAATGAAGCAGGGCCGGCGGAAATGCAGGCGGTACGGGCTTCTTCCTCCATCGGAGATGAGGTAGAAACCAAGCTCGCCGTTGCCGCCTTCCACACTTTGATACACTTCGCCCGGGGGAATGTCGATCTCGCCCATGATGATCTTGAAATGATAGATCAGGGCTTCCATCTTCGTATACACGTCCTTCTTCTCAGGCAGGTAATATTCGGGCACGTCGGCATGGAAGATGGTTGCTTCCTCGCCTTTGAAATCCTGGATCTTGCGGTAGGCCTGCTCGATGATGTTGAGCGACTCCCACATCTCGCGGTTGCGGACCAGGTAGCGATCGTAGCAGTCGCCGGTCGACCCGGTCGGGATCGCGAATTCGAAATCCTGGTAGCTGCTGTACGGGCTGTGCACGCGCACGTCATAATCGACGCCGGCGGCACGCAGGTTAGGTCCCGTGAACCCGTAATTGAGGGCGCGCTCGGCGGAGATCGGTCCCGCGCCAATGGTGCGCTCCATGAAAATGCGGTTGCGGGTGAAGAGGTTCTCGAACTCTCTCAGCACCACCGGGTATTCCTTCAGGAATTTCTCCAGCTTGGTAAATGCGATGTCGTTGAAGTCGCGCTCGAAGCCGCCGATGCGGCCGATATTGGTTGTGAGGCGCGAGCCGCATACTTCTTCCCAGATCTCGTAGATCAGCTCGCGGTACTGCATCACGTAGAGGAAGCCGGTATAGGCGCCGGTGTCCACGCCGACGATCGAATTGCAGATCAGGTGATCGGCGATGCGGGCGAGCTCCATGATGATCACGCGGAGGTAATCGACGCGCTTGGGTGTCTGGATGCCCAGCAGCTTTTCGCAGGTCAGGTGCCAGCCCATATTGTTGATGGGGCTTGAGCAATAGTTGAGGCGGTCTGTCAGCGGCGTGATCTGGTAGAGCGGCCGTCGCTCGGCGATCTTTTCAAATGCGCGGTGGATATAGCCGACGGTCTGCTCGGCCGCGACGATCGTTTCTCCGTCAAGCTCCAGGATGTTCTGGAAGACGCCGTGGGTGGCCGGGTGGGTGGGACCGAGGTTGATCTTTGTCGTTCGTTCCTCGATATTCCCCTGGGGCAGCGTGATATTTTCTGTGTGGGTCGACATGGTGCCTGTTCTCTTCTTTTTTGGTTAGACGACCTCTCCTCCATCGGGCACGTCGGAGTAGCGGGAATGGTGGTGGTCGGCGGTCGGGCTGGTTCCGAACCCTGTGCTGCCGCCGCGCCCAAACATCTCGTCATCCTTGTCGACGCGGGTCTGGTCCTCGAGAGGAAACTCTTTCCGCATCGGGAAATAGTCCATCTCGTCAACATTCAGGATGCGGATGAGGTTGGGGTGGCCGACGAAATTCACCCCGAAATTATCATAGGCCTCGCGCTCCTGCCAGTTGGCGGAGGAGTAAAGGCGGGTCGCGGAAAAGACGTCGGGCTGGGCGATGGCTGTAAAGACCTTGAAGCGGATGCGCACGTTGGCCTGCAGGTTGTGCAGGTGATAAACGACGGCCAGCTCGCGGCCCGGCTGGGAGGGATAATGGACAGCCGTCAGGTCTGTCATGAACCGGAAGCCGAGGTCGGCCTCGTCATAAAGGAACTGGAGCACCTTCAGGTTGAGCTCCTTCGGCGCCTCGAACGTAAGCATGCCATAGGGCTCCTCGAAGCCGGACACCTGTTCGCCAAATTTCTCCTGCAGCCGTTGTTTGATCAAGTCGTTCGTAAGTTCCATGTGTCAACCAAGTCAAAGTCTAAATTCAAAATCGAGTCCTCCCGACGTACAGTTCTCTCTCCCGATACGCCATGAGCAAGGCCGGGCAAAAGTCGGGAGAATTCACTGCCAAGGTATTTTTGACCTTTGAATTTTGACTTTTGACCTCTTTTTATTGTATCCCATAGCTCGTCAGGAGCTTCTGGTATTGTTCGCTGTTCCGCCGGCGCAGGCTCTCTTTCCCGACAAGATCCTGGATCCGCATGACGCCGTCGATAATGGCCTCGGGCCGCGGCGGGCAACCCGGCACATATACATCGACCGGGATCACCTGGTCGATCCCCTGGAGCACGCTATAGCTGTCGAAGATGCCGCCGCTGCAGGCACAGGCACCCACGGCGATGACCCAGCGGGGCTCGGCCATCTGCAGGTACACCTGGCGGACGACAGGCGCCATTTTCTTCGCAATGGTTCCCATCACCATCAGGAGGTCGCACTGGCGCGGCGAAAAGCCCACACGCTCCGACCCGAACCGGGCCAGGTCATAGTGCGAGGCCATCGTGGCCATGAACTCGATACCGCAGCAGGAGGTGGCAAATGGAAGGGGCCAGATGGAGTTCTTCCGCGCCAGGCCAACGACCTCGCTCAGCTTCTGCGCCATAAATCCCTCTCCCTGGTAGCCTTCCGGCATATCGACGATGCTGATGTCCCGCTCCAGCGGCTTCTCATGAATATTATACGATACAGGACGAGCCATACAATTTAAGATTTTAGATGTACGATTTTAGATTGGGGGAAACCCTGCCAATCGCCAATCTGCAATCTGCAAGGGTCAATCCTCCCATTTTAAAGCGCCCTTCTTCACGATGTAAATGAACCCGCAGAGGAAGAACGCCACGAACATGACAACAGCCCAAAAACCGCTCCAACCCAATGCCTTGAAATTCACGGCATAGGGGTAGAAAAAGATCACCTCCACATCGAACAGCACGAACAGGATCGCCACCAGGAAATACTTGATCGCCACCGGCTGACGCGCCTCCCCATGGCTCTCGATACCCGAGGCAAAACCGGCGAGCTTATCGGCCGTTTTCCGCTTGGGACCGAGCAGGTGCGTGACTCCCATCAGGGTGCCGATCATGCCGGCTGCAAAAAGAAACTGCAGGGCGATCGGAAGATAGCTTCCCGCGCTGGTCACATCGCCAACGGCACGCGTGATATTCGATTGAAGAAAATAGAACATAGGTTTCAGAATCGGCACGCAAAAATAGGGCAGGATGGGGAATTTGTTTCGCGAATCTTTCTTCTTCCAGTCGCCGAAAAAGCCCCTGCGGACAGGGGCTTCAGTCTTATTTTCGGGATCGATTCCTTATCCTTTCGACTTGACCTTTCCCGCCGGCGTCTTGACCTTCACGGCCGTCTTCGCGGAATTGCTCGACGTCGAGGTTTTCTTCACCGGTGGCGTGGCTGGCCGTGAGGGCGTCGGCTTCTTCAGGCGCTCGATCGCACTGGTGAACGAGACGTTGCCCGGGTCGAACTCGAGTCCTTTTTCAAGGTACTCAATGCCTTTCTGCTTGTCGTTCTTCACGTTCACATAATAGTTCGCCAGCTGTCCGGCGGCTTCGATGCCATAGCTTTTTAGGCGCACTTTATCTGTGGACGCCACCTGCAACAGCTTCTCGTACTGCGGGATGGCCAGGCCCTGCTTGCCCGATGTATCGATGCTGGCAAGTGAGCGGGCGCTCCACACATAACCGAAGACACTGTCCGGGAACGCGCGGCTATACGCCTGGAACACGCTGTCTGCTTTCTTGAACTCACGGCCCTGGTAATACGGGATACCGATCTGGAACAGCGAGGCAGGGTTTGAATTCGGGTTGAGCTTATAAAGGGCAAGCTTGATATCAGCCTCGGCAACCGGCTTCTTGGCTGCCTTCGCCCAGTCATTGGCTTCCTGCAGGATCAGGATCTTGTTGCGAAGGGAGGTATCGCCTTCCGCCAT